>JBGVAE010000014.1:0-10320 GCA_045224215.1 Candidatus Cryptobacteroides sp.
GAGAAGCCATCCTGGCCAAGGCCAACGAAAAGGCGACACAGATCATAGATGACGCCCGCAAGCAGGCTGAAGCCATCATCAAGGATGCTGAAGCACAGGCCGAAGACTTGAAGTCAAAGGTCGAAGGTGATGTCAAGATGGCTGCAGCCCAGAGCCTCCAGGCCACCAGGAAGGACATCGAAAACCTGATGGTGGGCGGGATGACAAGCAAGCAGGTTTCTTCAGCCCTCTCCTCTGCGGATTTCATCAAGGGAATCATCAGCACGGTGGCGGAGAAGTTCAGCACACAGGAATCCGCCGACCTCAGCCTCATCCTCCCGGAGGAAATGCGCAGCGAACTCGAACCTTTCGTAAGCGGTGAACTTGCAAAGCTCCTCGGCAACGGTATCGACGCTTCTTTCTCAAAGAACATCAACGGCGGTTTCCGCATCGGACCGAAGGATGGTTCATATTTCATCAGCCTGACCGACGAGACCTTCAAGGATCTCATCCGTGAATATCTCAGGCCAGCCACCCGCAAGATCCTCTTCGGAGAGTGATGAGCCACAACTACGAATACATAATCGCTTCCCTTCCCGCCCTTACGCCTGACTGGAAATTCAAGGAGGGTTCCTCTTTCGGCACCTATATCGACTGGATCAACTCCCAGCTCGACGATGCCGACAGGAAGGTCCTTGGTTTCCTGCTGGAGGGTTTCAAGGAAGAAAGCCTCAACCGGGAGTTCTATGAAGCAGCGCTCAAGCATGGCAACGCATTCATCAGGGAGTATTTCACCTTCGACCTGAACGTCCGCAATGCGAAGGCCCGTTTCCTGAACAAGGTTTTCGGCAGGAAGCCTGAAGAGGACAACATCCTGATCCCTGCCGGAGAATTCCCTGAAGCCCAGAAACTTGAAGGAATCCTTGCGACCGACGACCTGCTCGGCCGTGAAAAGGCCCTGGACGACCTTATGTGGGGTAAGATCTCCGAACTGAGCCTGTTCAACTACTTCGACATGGAAGCCGTTCTCGCATTCGTGTCCAAGCTGCACATAATCGACCGCTGGTTCTCTCTGGATGACGAAACCGGCAGGGAGATGTTCAGATCGCTTGTCGATGAAGTCAGGAACACCTTCAAGGGTGTCGAATATGTAGCACCAAAAGATTAACAAAACACAAGATATGAAAACCAAAGGTATAGTTACCGGTATTGTCTCGAACCTGGTTACGGTCCAAGTCGACGGTCCTGTCGCAGAAAACGAACTCTGCTACATCACCCTGGACGGCACTCCCCTTCTTGCGGAGGTGATCAAGGTAAACGGAGACAAGGCTTCCGTCCAGGTGTTCGAAAGCACACGAGGACTGAAGAACGGAGACCAGGTGGAATTCCTGGGAAGGATGCTCGAGGTAACTCTTGGGCCGGGCCTGCTTTCCAGTGTCTATGACGGCCTCCAGAATAATCTCGCCACGATGGAAACCGTTTTCCTCAAGAGAGGCGAATACACCGACCCTCTCGACCACGGGAAACTCTGGGACTTCACTCCGCTTGCAAAGTCCGGTGATGTGATTGAAGCCGCAGGCTGGCTCGGAGAAGTGAAGGAAGGATGGTTGCCTCACAAGATCATGGTTCCCTTCTCCTTCAAGGGAAAATACACGGTAAAGAGCATCGCTGCGGCAGGGCAGTACAACATCGACACCGTAATAGCGGTCCTGAAAGGCGAAGACGGAAGTGAGCACGATGTCACCATGACTCAGAAATGGCCTGTCAAGGTTGCCGTGAAGGCCTACAAGGAGAAACCGAGGCCTCAGAGGATCATGGAGACCGGTGTCCGTTGCATCGACACCTTCAATCCGATCGCAGAAGGCGGCACAGGCTTCATCCCTGGGCCTTTCGGTTGCGGCAAGACCGTGCTCCAGCACGCTATCGCGAAGCAGGGCGAGGCCGACGTGATCGTCATGGCTGCCTGCGGAGAGCGAGCCAACGAGGTCGTGGAGATATTCACGGAGTTCCCTGAACTCATCGACCCGCATACGGGCCGTCACCTGATGGAGCGTACAACCATCATCTGCAACACATCCAACATGCCTGTGGCTGCCCGTGAGGCATCGGTCTATACGGCGATGACCATCTGCGAGTACTACCGTGCTATGGGCCTCAAGTGCTTGCTGCTGGCAGACTCAACTTCCAGATGGGCCCAGGCCCTCAGGGAGATGTCCAACCGTATGGAGGAACTTCCAGGAGCCGATGCATTCCCTGTGGACCTTTCCGCGATCATTTCGAACTTCTATTCCAGGGCCGGCATGGTGGTCCTCAACAACGGCCAGACCGGAGCTGTGACCTTCATCGGTACGGTCTCCCCTGCCGGTGGAAACCTCAAGGAGCCTGTCACTGAATCCACCAAGAAGGCGGCCAGGTGCTTCTACGGTCTCGAGCAGAACCGCGCGGACCAGAAGAGGTATCCGGCAGTAAACCCTATCGAATCATATTCAAAATACCTTGAGTATCCTGAAATCATCTCCTACCTCGACGAGAACGTGGAGAAGGGATGGGTGGACAAGGTCCTGGACGCAAAGAACATCCTCCGCAGGGGACGTGAAGCCAACGAACAGATCAACATCCTCGGTGACGACGGTGTGCCTGTGAGCTACCACGTGAGTTTCTGGAAATCGGAACTTATCGACTTCGCCTTCCTCCAGCAGGATGCTTTCGACGCCATCGACGCCCTTACTCCGATGGCACGCCAGAAGTTCATGCTCGACCTCATCCTCGACATCTGCCACCGCGAATTCGACTTCGATGACTTCGAAAAATGCCGCGAATTCTTCAAGGAACTCATCAACGACCTCAGGCAGATGAACTACACCGCTTTCAAGAGCGATGGTTTCAACGAATACGTCAAGATCATAGAAAACAAGACCAACGGCTATGGCAACTAAGGCATATCAAAGAATATACACCAAGCTCGAGTCCATCACCAAGGCTACGGTGTCCCTCAAGGCAAAGGGAGTCTCGAACGACGAGCTTGCGGTCGTGGGCGGCAAGCTGGCACAGGTGGTGAAAACCAGGGGCGACCTGGTCACCCTCCAGATATTCTCAGGTACGGAAGGCATCCCTACCAATGCCGAAGTCACCTTCCTCGGCGAGCCTCCTACCCTCAAGGTTTCGGAACAGCTTTCAGGACGTTTCTTCAACGCCTACGGCAATCCTATCGACGGAGGTCCCGAGGTGGAAGGCGAAATACGTGAGATCGGCGGTCCTTCCGTCAATCCGTACAAGAGGCGCCAGCCTTCGGAACTGATTCCCACCGGAATCGCCGGAATCGACCTCAACAACACCATCGTATCTGGCCAGAAGATTCCGTTCTTCGCAGACCCGGACCAGCCTTACAACCAGGTAATGGCCGACGTGGCCCTGAGAGCCGACGTGGACAAGATCATCCTCGGAGGAATGGGCCTTTCGAACGACGACTACCTCTTTTTCCGCCATGCTTTCGAGAGTGCGGGAGCTCTTGACAAGATCATCTGCTTCGTCAACACTACCGAAGACCCTCCTGTGGAAAGGCTCCTGATCCCTGACATGGCGCTCACTGCTGCGGAATATTTCGCCGTGGACAAGAATGAGAAGGTGCTCGTGCTGCTGACCGACATGACCCTGTACGCAGACGCCCTGTCCATCGTGTCCAACCGAATGGACCAGATTCCTTCCAAGGATTCCATGCCAGGTTCACTTTATTCAGACCTCGCGAAGATCTACGAGAAGGCCGTACAGCTGCCTACAGACGGTTCCATCACCATCATCGCAGTTACGACCCTCAACGACGGAGACATCACCCACGCTATTCCCGACAACACCGGATACATCACTGAAGGACAGCTGTTCCTCCGCGCAGACTCTGACTCAGGAAAGGTCATCATCGACCCGTTCAGGTCCCTGTCACGACTCAAGCAGAGGGTTCAGAACATAAAGACCAGGGAAGACCACAGCCAGGTGATGAACGCCGGAGTGCGTCTCTACGCAGATGCCCAGAATGCCAAGACCAAGCTGGAGAATGGTTTCGACCTCTCCGATTACGACCACCGCTGCCTTGCCTATGCCAAGGAATATGCCACGAGGCTCCTGTCGATAGATGTCAACATCACCATTACGGAAATGCTTGACACCGCCTGGGAGCTGTTCGGCAAGTACTTCACCAAGGCAGAGACTGGAATCAAGCAATCACTCACTGACAAATACTGGAAAGGTCGCTGACAATCCGCATGGCTATCAAGTTTCAATATAACAAGACTGCGCTGAACAACCTTCAGAAACAACTGAAGATGCGTCTGGGGGCACTTCCTACCTTGCAGAACAAGGAGAGTGCCCTGCGGCTGGAGGTGCGGAAGGCCAAGGAAACCAGCGAAAGGCTTATCCGGGAACTCAATGAGGCGGAAAAGAAGTATGACTACCTCGCTCCTCTCTGGAACGAATTCGAACCGGGACTGGTGTCCATCACGGACATAGACCTGAAGACCGTCAAGGTGGCGGGAGTGAAGTGTCCCCAGCTCGGAGACATCCACTACGAGATCAAGCCTTTCAACACCTTCCTGAAACCTGCCTGGTACGCAGACGGAGTCAGTATCCTCAAGGAGCTCTCAAGGCTCGGGATCGAGTCGCAGGTTTACCTTGAAAAACGCCGCATCCTGGACTACCAGAGAAAGAAGACCACCCAGAAGGTAAACCTCTACGAGAAAGTCCAGATTCCTGGCTATCAGGAAGCTATCCGCAAGATCAAGAGATACATGGAGGACGAAGAAAACCTCAGCAAGGCATCTTCCAAGATAGTCAAGGAGCGCCACGCTGCAGAAGAAGAAATGGAGGAGGAAAGCCATGATTGACAGAATGACCAAATATTCCTTCGTCCTGCTGAGCGGCGACACTGACAAGTTCCTTCACGACCTTGAGGAACTGGGCGTCGTGGACATCACTCGTTCCGAGAAACCCGTGGACGACAAATCATCGGCTCTTTCAAACGACGCTGAAGCATACGGGAAAGCAGTCAGCCGCCTTGAAGCCCTCAACCTCGAGAACGACCCTGATAAGGGAAGACTTTCCGTTCACGATATGATCGTTACCGACCCGCTCGCCACCTTCCAGGATATCTCGTTACAGGAAAAGCAACTGAAAGCGAAGATTGAATCCGCACGGAGGGAACTTGAGGACTGCAGGGTCTGGGGCAGCTTCGATCCGGATGCCATCAGGGCCCTTGAGAGCGAAGGTCTGAAGATCCGCTTCTACCGCCTCCAGAAGAAATCATACGATCCATCATGGGCTCAGGAATATGCCATCCAGGAAGTTGCCGACAATGGAAAGTACGTTTGGTTCGTCACGGTTTCTGACGATCCGGAATATTCATTCCCTGCGGAAGAAATAAAAACTCCCAAGAACGACATCAGCAGGGCGGAAGCCGAAGTCAAGGCATTGGAGGAAGAGCTTCTCGCATGCAAGGGTGACCTGTATTCCATGAAGAGTTATGTTCCTCTGTTCAGGAACAGGAAACAGGAAGCCGGGACCGCTCTTCAGAGATATCTTGCCAAAGCCGGCTCCGAGAAAGCCGCTGAAGACTACATAACGGTTTTCGAAGGATTCGCTCCTGTTCAGGATGAAGAAAAGCTTTGCCAGGCCTTCGATTCAATGGATGGAGTACTCTACTTGAAGGAAGATGCCGTTAAGGGAGACAATCCTCCTATCAAGCTGAAAGGCAACTGGTTCACCCGTATGTTCACAGTCCTTACGGACATGTACGGACGCCCTGGATACGACGAATTCGACCCGACTCCTTACCTTTCGGTATTCTTCCTGCTCTTCTTCGCGATGTGCATGGGAGACGCCGGCTACGGGCTTGTCTTGATTGTGATCGGCTTGCTGCTCAGGAAGAGTTCCGGCATGAAGGACCTTTCGCCTTTGGTAATGACCCTTGGAGCAGGAACCTTCGTCATCGGAATCGTCATGCACACATTCTTCGGCTATGACATCTCCCAGGCCGCCTGGGTTCCTGGATGGCTGAAGAAATGCATGGTCACAGGCAACATCGCCGGCTTCGATGCCAACATGGTCCTCTCGATCGTAATAGGTGTCCTGCACCTTTCGCTGGCATTCATCCTGAAGGCAATCTACGCCACGAAGAAAAACGGATTCCTCAATTCTCTTGGCACCTGGGGGTGGACACTGCTGATAGTCGGCGGGGTTATCGTTGGTGGAATATCCCTCACAGGAGTCCTCAGTTCATCCGTAACAAAGTGGATCATCATCGTCCTCGGCGTCGTTTCCGCCATAGGAATATTCCTTCTGAGCGATATCCATAGGAATCCTCTGAAGAACATAGCTCCCGGACTCTGGGAGACTTACAATACGGCCACCGGCTTGCTTGGTGACGTGCTGAGCTACCTCAGGCTCTATGCCCTCGGCCTTGCCGGCGGAATGCTCGGAAAGGCCTTCAACGACATTGCGGCGATGACCGTTGGCGACGGCAGCTTCGGAATAGGCTGGCTGGCTTTCGCATTGATATTCGTAGTGGGCCACACTCTCAACATCGCCATGTGCTGCCTCGGCGCCTTCGTCCACCCGCTCCGACTGAACTTCCTCGAGTTCTTCAAGAACAGCGGATATGAAGGGAAAGGCAGAATGTACAGACCAATAACAAACAAACAAAATCAATAATCATTATGAACGAAATTCTCGGTTATCTGGGTCTCGGGCTCATGCTCAGCCTTGCCGGTGTCGGAAGCGCCATCGGAACTACGATCGCAGGAAACGCAGCTGAAGGAGCTCTGAAGACCGCTCCGGAGAAATCCAGCAGCTACATGATTCTCTCAGCCCTTCCGGCAACGCAGGGAATCTACGGCTTCGTGGCTTTCTTCATGTGGCTGCTCGTTTACAAATTCGATTTCGCAGCCAACGGTCCAATGCTTTTCGGTGTCGGAATCGGTGTCGGAATCGTCTGCATGATTTCCGCAATCCGTCAGGGACAGGTCTGCGCCAACGGTATCGTAGGTATGTCCCAGGGACATGACGTCCAGACGAACACCCTCATCTACGCAGCTCTTCCAGAGTTCTACGCAATCCTCGGCCTGGTCGGTGCCCTGATGCTCACACTTGCCATCTAGACAGATGAGCCTCATAAAATCAATCTCCGGAATACGAGGTACGATCGGAGGAAAGCCCGGAGACGGGCTTTCTCCACTTGATATCGTCAAGTTCACCAGTGCCTACTGCGCTACCCTGCACCAAAGGAAACCGAATCCGAACGGAGCAAGGTACAAGGTCGTCGTGGGCAGGGATGCCAGGATATCCGGGGAGATGGTGGAAAATCTCGTGGTCGGAACTTTGATGTCCTGCGGAGTGGACGTGGTCAAGATCGGGCTGGCTTCCACTCCCACCACGGAAATGGCCGTCACCTTCTCCGGGGCAGACGGAGGCATAATCCTGACCGCCTCTCACAATCCAAGGGAATGGAATGCCCTTAAATTGCTGAACGACAAGGGCGAATTCCTGACGGCAGAAGAAGGACAGGCGATCCTGGACCTGGCAGCCCGGGAGGAATTCGAATACTCCGAAGCAGACTGCCTGGGGAAGGTCATTGAACATGACTATACGGACGAGCATCTGGATGCTGTCATGGCCCTGGAAGAAGTTGACAGGAAGGCAATTGCAGATGCTCACTTCAAAGTAGTGCTGGACGCTGTCAATTCGGTTGGAGGCATCATCATGCCCAGGCTCCTCGAGAGGCTGGGTGTAGAATGCATATGCCTTAACTGCGAGCCTACAGGCGATTTCGCGCACAATCCGGAACCCCTTCCGGCCAACTTGAAGGACTTGAGCGCGACCGTCGTCAGCACCGGAGCCGACCTTGGCATCTCGGTCGATCCAGACGTAGACAGGCTTGCCTTAATCTGCGAAGACGGAGAGCCTTTCGTGGAGGAATATACTCTCGTGAGCGTGGCATCCTACATCCTCGAAATGAGAGCGGCTGTCCCTGGTCACGTAGCACCGGTCACCTGCTCGAACCTTTCCAGCAGCCGTGCCCTCAGGGACGTCACGGAAAAGTTCGGCGGGCATTACTTCGCATCTGCTGTGGGTGAAGTCAACGTGACCACTAAGATGAAGGAAAAGGGAGCCGTCATCGGTGGAGAAGGCAACGGTGGGGTTATCTTCCCGAAACTTCACTATGGCCGCGACGCGATGGTAGGAGTAGCCTTATTCCTTTCCAACCTTGCGAGGAAAAAGTTGAAGGTAAGCGAATTGAAAAAGACTTATCCTGAATATCACATAGCCAAGGGGAAGATCCAACTCAGCGATTCTGCGCTCATCGGAAAGATCCTGGACGAGATGAAGGGAGTCTTCGCCAATGAGGAAATCGACACGACTGACGGAGTTAAGGTCAGCTTCGAAACCCAAAGGAAGTGGGTCCACCTGCGCAGGTCGAACACCGAACCGATCATAAGGATATATTCGGAGGCTCCTACGATTGAGGAAGCTGAAGCGCTTTCGAAGGAAGTCACGGGCATAGCATACAAAATCATCGGAAAATAAAACGACATGTTTTCATTCAGGACCACAACACTGGAAGACCAGCTGGACAAGGCATTGCTGGATGGCAAAGTCGGTTGCTTCTGCACCCAGAACTGCTGGGACACGGCAAGGGGACGGTACATGTACGACCTCTTCAGGGAAAGGGGCAATCTCGAGGTCGTATTCAGTCCAAGGGACTCCGAGCTTACGCCGGGAACGAACCACATCAGCTTCGATCCGGAACTGCTCACCGGCCTTGATGCAGTGGTAGTGGAAATACAGGATGCAGGAGCCAGGTATTTCAACTACACCAAGGATGTGTTCCTGCTGATGGAAACGCTTGCAGGCATGGAAGATGCTCCGGCCCTGTACATAGTGGACCACATCAACCCGGCCGGCAGGATCGTGGAAGGTTCGATGCCTTCGGGGCCAGTCGAGCCGCATACTCCTAAGGTCGCCCATAGGCATGGCCTGACTCTCGGAGAGTTGTGCAACCTGTACTACAACGAGATAGGAGCAGGTTTCGCCTTGCATGTGATCTCCGCCCTGGCCAGCGATTCCACCCGTCAGTTGCTTCCATGGACCATAGCCCCGGCTTCCGATATCCCGGGTATGTTCACCTGCGGAATGTATTCCGGCGGAGGACTGTGGAACAACACTTCGGTCACTCCCGCTATCGGTACGGCAAGGCCCTATGAATATCTTGGGGCCCCTTTCATAAAGACCAGCCGCCTGGAAGTGGTTCCTGCTCCTTCGGGAGTCCTCATGAGGCCGTGCTCATTTACTCCTGCCACCGGAAGATACGAAGGACAACGTTGTTTCGGCTACCAGATAATGCTCCAGCCGGGGGCGGAATACCACTCCCTGCTGCACACCCTGCAGCTGATAAGGTATTTCTGCGAAAGATATTCCCAGTTCGAATTCGCTGAAGGATTCGAGGCCAAACTCTCCGATCCCGTTCTGATGGACTACCTGCACGGAATCCTCAGCTTCCAGCAAGCCCGGGAGCATGTCAAGCTGGAAGAGCAGAAATGGATCCGCAAAGCCAAAAGGTACTCACTCTATGATGACCAGCCATACAGGATCAAATAGTTTTTTCGTCTTTTGCTTGAATATCTTCAAAAAAGGATTATCTTTGCAGTCCGAATTTTAAGGCAACAGTATTTTTTAATTAATAAAGCAATGAAAAAAGGACTTCATCCCGAAACCTACCGTCTTGTAGCTTTCAAGGATATGTCAAACGACACCGTGTTCATCACCCGTTCATGCGCAGAGACCAAAGAGACTCTGATGGTTGACGGAGTTGAGTATCCGGTTGTAAAGGTCGAGATCTCCAACACATCTCACCCGTTCTACACTGGCAAAGTCAAGCTCGTTGACACCGCCGGTCGCGTCGACAAATTCTACCAGAGGTACAAGAACCGCCAGAAGTAATCTCTGCTGCGGAACAGATAGGAACAAAAAGTCGCACAAGTTGTGCGACTTTTTTTTGGTAGGAAAAGTTTTTTATCTATCTTTGCAATCCCGAACAATGCTGGGTTCGTATAACGGTTAGTACTCAAGATTCTCAATCTTGCAATAGGAGTTCGATTCTCCTACCCAGTACAATGGGTGCCGAAAGGCCCCTTATGACAGAAGACGACTGCTCCATGGCAGCCGTCTTTTTTTGTATTACCGGAAAACTTCAGTATCTTTAAAAGTTAAACAAGTTCCTATGTTTGAAACGCAAATAAAAATGGAGTGAGCTTCTGCGAAGCTCATGAGGAGCGCTCTCAGGGGTTCCGACCCCTGCCG
>JBGVAE010000015.1:0-9154 GCA_045224215.1 Candidatus Cryptobacteroides sp.
TGGTAGATGGTAGATGGTAGATGGTAGATGGTAGATGGTAGATGGTAGATGGTAGATGGTAGATGGTAGATGGTGAGGCGGGATTTAAAGGTCAGGACCGTAAAGGTCAGGACCGTAAAGGAGATGAAAAGAAGGGGCCGAACGAGGCGAAGATAACTTGACAAGAGGCGAGGATAACTTGACAGAATATAACAGAAAACAATAGAAAGCAATTGAATATGGCAGAGAAACTTAACATCGGCACGTTGTGCGTGCAGGCGGGCTACCAGCCTTCAAAAGGCGAACCTCGCCAAATCCCCATCATCCAGAGCACCACTTTCAAGTACGAGACCAGCGACCAGATGGGACGCCTCTTCGACCTCGAAGACAGCGGCTACTTCTACACCCGCCTCCAGAACCCCACCAACGACCACGTAGCCGCCCGCATTGCAGCCCTAGAAGGCGGAGTCGCAGCCATGCTGACCTCCTCCGGACAGGCCGCCAACTTTTTCGCCTGTGTGAATATCTGCGAAGCCGGAGGGCATATCGTCGCCGCCGGAAACATCTACGGCGGCACCTTCAACCTCCTTGGCACCTCCCTGCGCAAATTAGGAATAGATGTCACCTTCATCGACCCGAATGCGACGGATGAAGAGATCGAAGCCGCCATCCGGCCCGAGACCAAGCTCCTGTTCGGAGAAAGCATATCCAATCCCGGTGTAGAAGTGCTTGACATAGAAAGGTTTGCCAGGATCGCCCATAGCCACGGAGTTCCGCTTGTCATTGACAACACCTTCCCTACTCCAATCCACTGCCGCCCGTTCGAATGGGGCGCCGACATCGTCACCCACTCCACGACTAAATACATGGACGGCCACGGAGTCTCAGTGGGCGGAGCGATCGTGGACAGCGGCAACTTCGACTGGGAAGCCCACGCCGACAAGTTCCCGGGACTCACCACCCCGGACCCGTCCTACCATGGACTCACCTACACCAGGAAGTTCGGGAAACTCGCCTACATCACCAAGGCAACCAGCCAGCTGATGAGGGATTTCGGCTCGATCCAAAGCCCCCAGAATGCCTTCTACCTCGGCCTCGGACTGCAGACCCTTCACCTCCGGATGGAGCGCCACACCAGCAGCGCCCTCAAGGTTGCCGAATACCTGAACAGCCATCCTGCTGTGGCATGGGTGCATTACCCGGGCCTGCCTGGAGACAAGGAATATGAAAGGGCGAAAAAGTATCTTCCGGATGGTTCCTGCGGCGTCCTTGCCTTCGCACTGAAAGGCGGAAGGGAGGTTGACAACCGCTTTATGGACGCCTTGAAGTTAGTGACCATAGAAACCCATGTAGCAGACTGTTACACCTGCATACTCCACCCTGCTTCACACACCCACCGCCAGCTTACCGACGAGCAGCTCATGAAGGCCGGAATCGCTCCTGACCTGATGAGACTCAGCGTGGGCCTGGAAGATCCGCAGGACATCATCGCCGACATCGACAGGTCCATCAGGGAGGCCATAGGATGATACGCCACGTCCTCCATACCGGCCCGTTTACCTTTGAGGCCGGAGGCTCCCTCGAGAGCATCGACATAGCCTACCACACCGCCGGCCGGCGCAACGGGAAGGTGGTCTGGATCTGCCATGCCCTGACTGCCAACAGCGATGTGGAAGACTGGTGGCCGCAGCTTGTCGGACCCGGACAACTCATCGACCCGGAGAAGTATTTCATTGTCTGTGTGAACATGCTGGGATCGGCCTACGGTTCCTCCGGGCCGTCTTCTATCAATCCTTCAACCAGTAAGCCATATTACTTTGACTTCCCGAAGGTTACAATCAGAGACACGATTGCCGCTTCCATCCTGGTACGGAAGGAATTGGGAATCGGCAGGATCGACCTTATCGTGGGCAGTTCCATCGGCGGATTCCAAGCCTTGGAATGGTCGGTCACGGAGCCGGAGGTTATCTCCCACGCAGTCCTGATTGCCACCTCTCCGCGGATTTCTCCATGGTTCACGGCCATGAACGAGGCGCAGCGGATGGCACTCGAGGCCGACCAGACTTTCCGGGCATGCAAGAGCCTTGAAGGTGGGGCGGCTGGACTCAAATGCGCTCGTGCGCAGGGGCTCATCACCTACCGAAGTTACGAGGGATACGGCCGGACTCAAAAAGAAGAGGACGAAGACGCCCTTTTCGCAGGAAGGGCTGCTTCCTACGAACGTTACCAGGGCGAAAAGCTGGTCCGCAGGGGCTTTGACGCATATTCATACTACTATCTTTGCAATTCGCTCGACAGCCACAATGTGGGCCGCGGAAGGGGCGGAGTGGAGAAGGCCCTGTCGCTCGTTAAGGCGGAAACGACGGTTGTGGGAATAGCCTCCGACGGGCTCTTCCCACCTTCCGAAGTTCGCGGGATGGCGAGCCTCATTCCGGGAGCCTCCTACCACGAGATCAACTCCGACTTCGGGCACGACGGCTTCCTCCTTGAATATACACAATTAAAGAATATCTTTAAACCAGTCCTGGAAAGGATTTGAATATATGCAAGTTCTGAAATTCGGCGGTACTTCAGTCGCAACGGCTTCTTCGATAAGCCGTGTAATAGAAATAGTTGCGCGGGCGCTCGAGCACGACCGCACCATAGTGGTCTGCTCGGCTATCAGCGGATGCACCGACACCTTGATCGAGATAGGCCGTCGAGCGGCAGCCGGGGACGAAAGTTTCCAGACTCTGTTCGATGAACTTAGGGAGCGGCATCACGCAATCATTTCGGAGCTTCTGCCGTCGGTATTCCAGGATAAGGTAAGGCAAACTGTGGACGGCCTCTTCGATGAGCTTGGAGCCACTGTCCGGGGAATATTCCTTCTCAGGGAGTTGAGCGGGACGAGCCTGGACGCGGTACAGAGCTACGGTGAACTGTTCGTGACGAAGATAGTAGCGGCGAAGTTCTCTTCTCTGGGCTACAGCTGCAAATGGCTGGATTCCAGGGGTTTGGTCCGCACTTACGAAGGCCAGGCCGACCTCGGGGCGACATATTCGAACGTCCGGGAGGCCATCGACAACCACACTTCCCTGTTCGTGGTTCCGGGCTTCATAGCCTCGGACGAGCACGGGCGGACGAGCACGCTGGGCCGGGGCGGGTCGGACTACACGGCTTCCCTCCTTGCCGTCGGCATCAAGGCACGGCTGGTGGAAATCTGGACGGATGTCCCGGGGATAATGACGGCGAATCCGAAGATAGTCCCGGCTGCAAGGAGTATAAGGAACATCTCCTACCGGGCGGCCCAGGAGCTGTCGCACTTCGGGGCTAAGGTAATATATCCTCCGACAATTCAACCCGTTGTGGATGAAGGGATTCCGATCTACGTCAAGGACACCTTCGCTCCGGAGGATCCAGGCACCCTTGTGGAGAAATATCCGCCGCAGGACGGGGCTGAGGTGATTGGCCTATCCAATTCGGACAACATCTCGCTCATTTCGTTGGAAGGCAGCGGAATGGTCGGTATTCCGGGATTCTCTTCACGCCTTTTCGACGCGCTCGCCCGCGCGGGAATAAATATCATCCTGATCACCCAGGCTTCTTCGGTCCACACGATGTGCATAGCGATTTCGGCAAAGGATGCCGAGCGCGCGAAGGAAGCGGCTGACGAGTGCTTCGCCTACGAAATCTCCCTGGGCAGGCTGAGGCCGCTCAAGGTCGAGACGGGATATTCAATTATCTGCCTTATCGGTAACGACGTGATAGGGCACAGCGGGACGACGGGAAGGATGATGGCGGCTCTTGGAAAGCGGAGCATTCCGATCCGGGCCACGGCTCAGGGATCTTCTGAAAGGAATATCACCGTGATCGTTCCTTCGGAGAGGGTCGAGGAGGCGATCCGTGCGGTCCACCGGGAGTTCTTCGAGAGGGCTTCGCTGCAGAGCGTCAACCTGTTCATCGCCGGCTTCGGGACAGTCGGGAAGGCTCTGGTGCAGATCATCGCGAAGAATGCTCCGGCCATCGCTTCGCGGACAGGCAAGAATGTTCGGATATGTGGCCTTTCGAACAGCCGGCGGTACGTGATTGCTACCGAGGGGATCGATCCGTCGAAGGCGGAAGAGCTTCTGGCAGAAGGTGTTTGCGCTGACGGGAATGCATATTTCGAGGCTCTGCAGGAGCTGAGCCTGGAGGGTTCGGTGTTCGTGGACTGCACGGCCAATCCGGACCTGGGATTCCGGTATCCGGAGCTGTTCAGGGCTGGATATCCGGTCGTTACATGTAACAAAATTCCGTTCTCGAGCTCGTTCGAGCAGTACAGCGCGCTGAAGGCTCAGGCCTTGAAGTCGGGTGTGGAGTTCAGGTACGAGACCACGGCCGGGGCTGCGCTGCCGATCCTGGAGACCATCGACAAGCTGCTGAATTGCGGTGACAAGATCCAGAAGATCGAGGCTGTGATTTCAGGTACGCTGAGCTACATATTCGATCGGTACGATGGTTCGATTCCGTTCGAAGATGTCGTGGAGGAAGCTCGGATGAAGGGTTACACCGAACCGGATCCTTCAATAGACTTGAGTGGCAGGGATGTGCTTCGCAAGCTGTTGATCCTGTCGAGACATGCCGGGGTGCCGCTGGAGGAGTCACAGGTGGACATGGAGCCGGTTCCGGATGCAGAGGAGATTGTCCGGCGACACGCTTCCGCCACCTCCAAAGGCCTCAAACTCCGCTACATAGCCTCGCTGACAATTGGCGAAGGCTCCCCTGCCGGCCCTGCCTCACCATCATCAGCCGCCACCCTCTCCAACCTTGCCTGCCCTGCGGGGCCGGCCATCCCAGCGCACCGGATCTCGCCTGCCGGTCCGGCATTCAGAGCGAGTTGTCGGCTGGAAGAAGTCGGCCCTGAAAGCCCCCTCTACTGGCTCCGCGGCACCGACAACGCCGCCGTCATAAAGACAGAAGACTACCCATCTCCTCTCCTGATCCAAGGCGCCGGCGCCGGAGCCCGCCAAACCGCCGGCGGCGTCCTCGGCGACATCCTCGCCTCGACCTGACCGAATCAAGTCTCCATTTATTCCGGACACCTAATTCGGTGATTATAGTGAGAATGATAGACTAAGCACGCTACAAGCCAATGGCAGGCCGTATTATCTTATAAAGTTCATCCACTGGCGGGGCTCGTCGCAGCCAGGCATAGGCTTGCCGCCCGTCGCTTTCAGAAAGGCCGCCATGTTGTTCGCCAAAGTCCGCATGGTCTGCAGACCTTCGGCATCCATCGAAGCCTCACCGGGATCCCGGCCATAGACGATATTCCAATACTGCGAGGTCACTACGGGCATATTCATCATCTGGAACGGCAGATTCAGAGCCTGGAATGCAGCAGTAGCTCCGCCGCGCCGGCAGACTGCAACTGCGGCTGCTGGCTTTCCGGCAAAGGCTTCGCCATTGGAATAGAACATCCGCTGGACGATGGAAAGTACTGCCCCGTTAGGCTGTCCCCAATAGACCGGTGAGCCTACGATCAGAGCGTCGGCATCATTCATCTTGGCGGATATTCCGTTGCACACATCGTCATCGAATACGCAGGCTCCGGGGCCATCCTTGCACTTGTTGCACGCGATGCAACCCCTTACCGGCTTGTTGCCGATCCATGCTGTTTCGCTGTCGATGCCAAGGGACGACAGTTGCTTGGCAATCTCCGCAAGCGCTATGGAGGTATTCCCATTACGGCGAGGGCTGCCGTTGACAAGAAGGACTTTCATATCAATATTCTTTGAACTAGTCAACGAAGCGGATTTTCTCGAGGTCGCGAGGCTTTGCCTCAGGGTCTTCGTCAGGATAACCGAGTCCGACGATGATACGGAGTTTGTAGCCTTCGCTGAATCCCAGCTTGTCCATGTAAGGTTTGGCGTCAGGGTTGGTGGAAAGCAGCCTGACAGGGCCGCCCATCACCACGCTGCCGAGCCCCAGGGACTTTGCGGCCAAGCAGATATTCTCGCATAGAAGGCCAACGTTGATGAGCGCCATTCCGGATTCATCGTCCGGGCAGGCGACGGCGATCGCTGCCGTGGCGTTGCGGAAGCCGTTGCGGAACTTCGGGTCGTCGTTGTTCACGATGAAAGGCATGGATTCCTTCATTACGTTCGTTACGCCGTCGAAGAATTCGGCATTGTCGATGATACGGAGTTCCCATTCCTGCTTGTTCATCGCATTCGGGGCATTCACGCCGCATTCAGCAATCTTCTGCAGCACTACGCGAGGCACAGCCTGGTCCGTGTAGTGGCGGACCGACCGCCTGGCCATGATGTTTTCAATAACCGGATTTTCCATTTCAGATTCTGTTTCTTTCGTCTGGCCGCAACCGGCAACCATGATGCCGATCAGCGCCAATGAGATGGTGTAAAATAATCTATTCATGACTCTATAGTGTTATCTTAAGGCACCAACTGCCCATATTCTTTCCATTGCAATCGAATTCACGCCCATCGAATAATCCATGTGACCTTCTTCGGCCCTGATCATTTAATAAAACATCTTACGTGACTTTAGCAAATTTACTAAAAATTACGGACATCCATGAATATTCCCCCCACTCTCTCCTCCGAAGCACGCCATCGTCTTCTGCTATTGACGCTCAAAGCCAGCCATGAAACCATCTCTTCCGGACGCCACCTGCCCCGGTGACACGCAACATATTCATTATCAGAACATTCAGCTGATTCCGAGGGTCCGCCGCCCGATTTTCTGGTGACGCGCAACATGGTAGGAATCAACAATATAAGCTTTCGAGGAGGGGTCAAAATCGGCACCCCTCAAATAATGATTTGATTGATATTCAGGGATTTACGAGTCACCAGATTTGATTCCAGTTGTTGTCGGGGATATTCAGAGGCATACACATCTCCTGCAAAACATTTATGATTCCAGGCTTGCTTCTTACACGGCATTTATCTATTTTTGGACTTGATAAACTATGAAAAGCCATGAACTCTACACACGTATTCATTAAAGGCATCTCAGGTAGAGGGATATTCTACCGAAGCGAAGATTTGATAGTCTTAATCACCATCATAAGCGTGCTGGTAAGGAAAATGGGCCTGACTATCATAGCATTCTGCCCGATGTTCAACCATATTCATTTACTCTTCAAAGATATCGGTCTGAAGGAGCTGAGGCCATTCATAATGAGATTAGTCAGATTATTCGTCAAAGAGTATAATACAGGATATGGAAGATCAGGGTCGGTGTTTGAGAGACCATTCGGATATTCTTTCAAGAAGGGTTTGAAGATAACGCTTGGGAGCGTGGCATATGTCTTCAATAATCCGGTTGCAGGGAATCTGAAAAAGAATGCGAATGATTATAAATGGGATCTCTTGGCATACAGGAATTGCAGGAACCCTTATTCTGGCAAATTCTGGAAGAAAAACTGCAGGAGAGAATTAAGGAATGCGGCAGACATGGTAGACTACCTTTACAGAGAAGGCAGGTATCTAACTTATCGAGTTCTCAATGGAATCCTCAATGATCTTGATGCCGACGAGAAGAAGCAGATAACAGACTATATCCTCTTCAAATACAGTTTTGTTTCATACAAGTTCTTGGAAGAACTCTATGGGTCGTGGGAGCGAGCAATCGTGGCTATTAACTCGAATGCTGGTTCAGAATATGACATCAAAGATGAATATGGGGACCATTCATGCTACAGGAAGATGCTGAAGATGGTCATGGACCTGGGCTATTGCGACAATAAATTGAATTTCGATGCCCTTGATGAGTATCAGAAGGATCAGTTGTATTATCTGATCAAAGCCAAGGTCAACGCTCCAACTTCATGCATTAAGAAGTTCCTTCATTTCGACCTCGATAAAACTCAGAAGAATCAATAAAGGTCAACTCTGATCGTTTGCTAGATTATGAAAGCCATTTCAGGTGACACGCAACATATTCATTATCAGAAGTTTCATACGATTTCAATAGCCAACCACCCCCTGACACCCCAGATCGAGGTGACGCGCAACATATTCATTATCAGAAGTTTCAGCTGATTCCGAGGGTCCGCCGCCCGATTTTATGGTGACGCGTAACATGGTAGGAATCAACAAGATAAGCTTTCGAGGAGGGGTCAGAATCGGCACCCCTCGAATAACGATTATATTGATATTCAGGGATTTATGAGTCACCACAAATTGCTGGAGAGTCGTTGGAGAATCGCTGGAGAGTCGCTGGAAAATCGTTTGTGAATTGTTGGTGATGGCGACAACTGTAAGGCTTAGTGACAAATAACTAATTCAGTAGCAGGTCTTTCAGTTCTTCAATGGTGTCGACGACGGCGAAAGGATGGTAGGCTTCAAGTTCGGCGCGGTCACGGAAGCCCCAGGTGACGCCGATAGTCCGGACTCTGGCATTCTGGCCTGTTTGCATGTCTACGTTAGAGTCGCCGACACAGGTTACTTCGTCAGGGGTAAAGTGCAGCGAACCAGAATCTGGACTCGGGGAAGCCGGTTCAGAGGTCGGAACGTCGGAGGTTGAAGTGGCAGATGTCGATCCTGAACACGCGGCGGAGGTTGAAGTGGCGGATGACGATCCTGGAGACGCGGCGGCTTCCATTATCTGGAAAACCACTTGTGGGTCGGGCTTGATCGGGAGGCCATCCCTCTGGCCAAGGACCTTGAAGAACGGGATGTCCGGAAAGAAATGACTGATGAGTTTTTCGGCGCCTTCCTGGTATTTGTTGGAGGCCAGGGCTATCTGGATTCCGGCTGCGGCAAGTGACCGGAGAAGTTCAGGGATGCCATCGTACGGCCTGGTGTAGTCGCACATGTGGGCGTCGTAATATGGCAAGAAATAAGAGGCCATTTTCTCGACCATAGCTTCACGCAACGTATCAGCCGCACCCTCAGGAAAAGCAGATGAGGCTGAAGCAGAAACGGTAGTACCGGCGACAGCAGGGGCAGCAGGGGCAGCAGGGGCGACAGGAGCGGCAGGTGTGGCAGGAGCGGCAGGTGTGGCAGGAGCAGCAGGAGCAGCAGGGGCAGGAGGAGCGGCAGGGGCAGCAGGGGCAGCAGGAGCGGATGCCTGTGCCACGGCAGTGGCTTCCGGAGATGGCATGGCGGAGCGGAAGAGATTGTATATTCCCCGGCCCACGAGCTGGTAATAGTCGCCGAGCGGCCGTTCCGGGAAGCCGCACATTCTCAGT
>JBGVAE010000016.1:0-6480 GCA_045224215.1 Candidatus Cryptobacteroides sp.
AAGGATTCGGTCGAGACTGCGGAAAGCGACAAGTTCCGCTTCTCCGATGTCATCGGCCTTCTGAAGAACAAGCAGTTCATCTTCATAGCCCTGCTCTGCGTATTCTTCTACAGCAGTATAATCGCTTTCAAGAAGTTTGCGACGGCAATCCTCATCCCTCGTTTCGATGTTCCGGTGGATGCGGCCAAGTGGATGGTTTCAGTGCTTCCGTTCTCGACTGTGATATTCGCTCCTCTGTTCGGAATGCTGGTGGACAAGGCAGGGAAGGGGACGAGGTGGATGGTCCTGGGTGCTGTCCTGGCCTTCGTGGCTCATCTGCTGCTGGCATTCGCCCCGAAGGGAGTGCCGTTCTACGGCTACCTCAGCATGATATTCCTGGGCTTCGGTTATTCCCTGGTGCCTGCTGCGATGTGGCCTTCGGTGCCGAAGATCGTTCCGGACAAAGTGCTCGGTACTGCATATTCCCTGGTCTATTGGGTGCAGAACCTCGGACTGATGTCCTTCAAGATGTTCGCCGGGAACATCCTGGCTGGGGAAGCTCAAGGTTCCGAGGCCGCCGGAGCCGTGAAGGTCGAACTGATGTTCATCTGCGTGTGCATCGTCTCCCTGGTCCTGGCCTACGCCCTCAAGGTATCCTCCCGCCGGCACCCCGAACTCAAGCTCGATGCCCCCTCCGGCACCTGATTCCCCGGCAGGGCCCGAGTATCAGGTGACGCGCAACCTAATGAAAATCAATAAGATAAACAATCGAGGAGGGGCCAAAATCGGCACCCCTCAAATTACGATTTGGTTGACATTCAGGGACTTATGAGTCACCACGATTGTTCAACCAATGCAAACGTATTTCAGGAATGATGAAATAATCGTATATTCGGGAAACCAATAATTTGAGACTTATGCCAAGGATAATCAAACCGCTTTTTCTTGCTTTTGCTTTGACGCTTCTGTGGGGTGGTTGCTCAAATAAGGTTGAAGCACCCGGCCTTATGGATGTGATCTTCGATACGGATGCTAACAATGAGTTGGATGACCAGCATGCGATTGCGTATCTGCTGCTGAACGACGGGACGTTCAACGTGCTGGGAATAACCACCAACGCTACGAGGGTCGGGGGACCGGCCTCGGAACACAGCCGGGAGGCCAGGAGGGTGCTCGGACTGATAGGCAAGGCCGGTGAAGGGATGCAAGTGATAGACGGCGCCACGGCCAGCTTCATGGACATCAGGGACAGCCTCGGAAACGAAGTGTATGACGGCTGCGAGGCTGTGGAATTCATTATCGGGAAGGCTAAGAGTTATTCTCCGGACAACAAGCTGACCCTCATTGCTGTAGGAAAACTTACGAATGTCGCCCTGGCCCTGGAAAAGGCACCGGAGATCGCCTCGAATATCAGGCTTGTATGGCTGGGTTCCAACTATCCTAAACCTGGTGAGTACAACATGGAGAACGACATCCCTGCCATGAACTATGTCCTGGACACGGAGGTCCCGTTCGAGATTGTGACTGTCAAGGGCAAGGAAGGCCATGGAACCGATTATGTCAGGGTAACTCTGGACTATGTCCAAAACAACTTCGCCGGTCTGGGCCCGAAGGTTGAAACTCCGGTTGAGGGCCGTCACGGAGGAGAATTCAGCTGTTTCGGCGACTATGCGGTCAATCTGTTTGAACACATAGACCTCAAAGGTCCGGAGAAGACCAGGGCGCTGTACGACATGGCCGCAGTGGCAATCGTGAAGAACCCGCAGTGGGCTGTCCCATACGAGATTCCGGCTCCGACCTACGTGGATGGGGCATGGGTCGCCAGGGACGACAACCCGCGCAAAGTCATCATCTGGGACGACTTCTCCAAGGACGAAATTGTAGAAGATTTCATCGCCACCCTTAAGGCTGAATAATAGTTAGAATATTCCCGGAAAATCACTACCTTTGACTGATTATGCGGTCAAAGGTAGTGTAATGGATTTAGAGTTCTTCCTGGAAATACTTGGCACTCCTTCCATTTCGGGAGAAGAGAGGGGTCTGGCGGAGTTCCTGAAGGAACGGCTGCCGGTTCCCGGATGCGCGGTGACCGAGCACGAAGTGGGTGACGGGACTGTCAACCTGCTCTTCGACTGGTCTGGCACCGGACATCCGTCTTTCGTGTTCTGCACCCATATGGACACTGTTCCTCCATACATCCCTCCTACCGTGATGTGCGTCGGTAAAGGCGACAGGCTTCCGGACCAACGTAAGGCCGGGCAGGACGACACCGTGATCTGCGGCAGGGGAAGCTGTGATGCCAAGGGCCAGATATTCTCGATGTACAGCGCGTGCCTGGAGCTCCAGAAAGAAGGAGCAAAGGATTTCGGCCTGCTGTTGCTCGCAGGAGAAGAGACCGGTTCATTCGGAGCGAAAGCCTGGACCAGGGACTGCGAAGGTGGAGATTTCGTCCTGGTGGGCGAGCCTACTGACAACTGCCTGGTGAGCGCCAGCAAGGGAACGAAGTCATTCGAAGTGACCATACCTGGGAAAGCCTGCCATTCGGGATATCCGGAGTACGGAGCAAGTGCCGTGGAGAGGTTCGTGGATGTGATGAACACCTTGAAACTCGTGGAATTTCCGGAAGACCCTGTCCTCGGACCGACAACCTGGAATGTCGGAGACCTTTCCAGCAGCAATCCCCAGAACATACTCAGTCCGGAAATCCGTTTCAGGATCTATTTCAGGACCACCTTCGCTTCGGACCCGTTGATTCAGGAGAAACTGCTCGAGGCCAGCCCTCGCGGTACGGTGATCCATGCCTTCGGAGGAGATTCCCCTCTGGAATATTTCCACGAAGTGGATGGGATCGAAGTCAAGACAGTCTCGTTCGGCAGCGATGCCCCGAGGCTTGGGAAGTTCGCCCGCAAAGCCATCTGCGGCCCCGGCTCGATACTCACCGCACACACGGATAATGAATATATCCTCGTGTCTGACATCAGGAAGGCAGTGGACCAGTATGTCAGGATATTCAAGGAAGTAACTAAGGAAAATAAGACGAACGCGATATGATAGTGATGAAATTCGGCGGCACGTCCGTCCAGGATGAAGAAGCCATCGGGAGGGTGATCTCGATTGTGAGGCGCCGGCTCCCGGAGAAACCTCTGGTAGTGGTCTCCGCCCTCGCAAAGGTTACGAGGCTGCTTTGCTCGATTGCCGAAGAAGCCTCCCATCAGAAAGAGGAAAATGTCAGGGAACTGCTCTCACAGCTTCGCGAGAGGCATTTCTCACTGGCCGCGAGGCTTCTTTCCGGAAAGTCAAAGATCCTGGAGGAATGCAACCGCGACATAGAGACCCAGATAAGCGGACTTGAAAGATTCGTCGGAGGTGTCTGCCAGATCGGCGAGTTGTCCGTACGGAGTGAGGCCAGGATAATGTCGGCCGGAGAACTGCTTTCCTCTACGATCATTAGCCACGCTTTCAATGCCAATGGTATCACCTGCCATTGGATAGATGCCCGCAGGATGGTCACTACCGATGACAACTATCTCAGTGCCAGGCCTGACCTCCAGGTCACCGAAGCCAATGTAAAGCGGATTGTCGGACTGGAATCCAGGGGCACCGACCTGATGATCACCCAGGGTTTCATCGCAGCAACGGCCAAGGGAGACACTTCCGTCCTCGGCTTTGAAGGATCTGACTACTCCTCAGCCATATTCGGAATGGCTCTCAATGCAGAAAGGGTAGAGATATGGACTGATGTGGATGGCATCCGCACTGCAGACCCGAGGGTTGTCTGCGACACCAGGAAGATAGACGTGGTTTCCTATGAAGAGGCAGCCGAGATGGCAGCGATGGGAGCCAGGGTGCTCCATCCGCTGACCATCGAACCTGCCAGGAAGAGGAATATACCTATACGGGTGCTCAATTCCAGGAATCCTGAGTGTGAAGGTACCCTCGTGGTCAGGGGAGACGAGGTCCCGGACGGCCCTAAATCCGTGGCTTTCAGGGACGGAATCCTTTATGTCAGAATCGTTTCCGGCAAGATTGAAGGAGTTGCGAAGATGCTTGGAAAGGCTTTCGCTTCCCTCACCCCAAGGCGTATCCCTGTGACCTTGGCCAAGGCCACGGAATCCGAAGTCCATCTGGTGATCCCGGAGGACTGGGATGGACTGGGCGAGGCCTTGGATGAGATCGTGACCTGGGCGGAAGTGACGGTTTACCGCGACAAGGCCTTCCTCTCAGTGGTGGGCCGTAACATCACGGCTTTCGAAGGCCTTGGAGACAAGGTCCTGGAGATTTCCCGTAGGGTTTACCTGGCCGACGTCAGCGCCAATATGATGAGCGAGAGTTTCGTAATCGACAGGGAGAGGCTCCAGGATACTCTGGAGGCTGTCCACGGGTTAATATTCAATAACTGAAAGAAATGAAGGTAGTAATCTCAGGGTATGGTCGCATGGGCCACATTATCGAGGCTGTGCTGCAGGAAAAAGGCATCGAATGCGTCGGAACCAGCGAAGACATAGCGTCCTTCGACAAGTCAGTCGCAAGTGACAGCGTGTGCATCGACTTTACCTGGCCGGATGCATTCAAAGCCAACTACAAGGTTCTGGCTGAGAATTTCAAGGCGGTGGTCGTCGGGACCACCGGCTGGAACGACATCAAGGACGAAGTCCTCGCGTATTTTGAAAAATGCGGGACTCCGATGATTTATTCTTCCAACTATTCTGTCGGAGTAAACGTGTTTTCGGCAGCGGTCGAAGTTATCGCCAAATCACTTGCGAAGGCTGGAGGATATGCCCCTTACATCACTGAAAAGCATCACATCCATAAACTGGATGCCCCGAGCGGCACGGCTAAGTCATTGGCAGAAGTAGTTGAAAGCCAAATGAATATAAAGCCTGATGTGGGCTCTGTCCGCGTCGGCGAGCTGGCCGGGACCCATACTGTCGGCTTCGAAGGAAGCTGCGATAGGATAACGATAGAGCACGAGGCTTTCTCCCGCAAGGGATTCGCCGAGGGAGCCGTTATGGCTGCCATGATGACCGAAGGCCTGAGTGGAGTACACGAATTCAAGGAACTTTTTTTCAAGGAGGATAGATAAATGATACTCAGAGGATGCGGCACAGCCCTGGCGACGCCATTCAGGGACGGCAAAGTAGATTTCGAGGCGTATGGCAACCTGGTCAGAAGACAAGTTGAGGCTGGGATCGATTTCCTGGTGCCTCTTGGTTCGACGGCGGAAACGCCTTGCCTTGAGGACGACGAGAAGGTCGAATTGCTCCGCATGACACGTGAGCTCTGCCCAGACAAGCCGGTGGTCGTAGGAGTGGGGACTAATTCCCCCGAGGCGACCATCAGGAACATCCGCCTGCTGGAACCTCTCGGCCCGGATGCCTACCTGGTTGTGGTCCCTTATTACAACAAACCGACACAGGAGGGAATCTTCCGTTATTTCAAGCATATAGCCGAGGCGACTGACAAGGACATCATCGTTTACAACGTTCCGGGAAGGACCGGTACGAACATGAAGGCCGAGACAACCCTCAGGCTGGCTTCCATCCCGAACATCATAGCTGTCAAGGAAGCTTCCGGCGACCTGGCCCAGATCAAGACCGTCATCGACGGCAAGCCGGAAGGCTTCACAGTCCTGAGCGGCAACGACGACCAGACCATGCAGATCATCAAGGACGGAGGAGACGGAGTGATCAGCGTCGTTTCCAACATCGCTCCAGCTTTGATGGAAGGCATGGTGAGCGCTGCCCTTGAGGGTGACTTCCTGAAAGCGGAGGCTCTCGACAGGAAACTTGTTCCACTGCACGAAGGCTGCTTCATCGAAAGCAATCCTATTCCGGTGAAGGCAGGGCTTTCCCTGCTTGGACTCTGCACTCCGGAGATGCGTCTGCCTCTTACGGAAGCCGTTCCTTCAACTTTCGATGCAATGAAGAGGATACTTGAGGATTTAGGAATATGATGGAATTCAGTGAAGTGGTGCGCCTCTTGGAGGCCGGTGAAATAAGGGTAGCTGAGAAAAGCGGCGGCCAGTGGAGAGTCAATGCATGGATCAAGGAAGCCATACTCGAAGGCTTCCGTCAGGGAAAGTTGACGGATATGTCCAAGGAGGAATATTCCTTCTTCGACAAGGACACCCTGCCGCTGCGGAGATTCTCCCTCGAGGACAAAGTTCGAATCGTCCCGGGAGGCAGCAGCGTACGTTGCGGAGCCTTTCTTGCACCTTCGGTGATAATGATGCCGCCTTCTTACGTGAATATCGGCGCATATGTGGACGAGGGCACGATGGTCGATTCACACGTAACCATAGGATCCTGCGCCCAGGTGGGCAAGCACGTCCATGTATCCGCCGCCACCCAGATCGGAGGTGTGCTTGAGCCTGCCGGAGCCCTGCCGGTGATCATCGAGGACAATGCCTTCGTCGGAGGCAACTGCGGTATTTACGAGGGTACCATAGTCGAGGAAAGCGCCGTCATAGGTTCCGGAGTCATCATCACTGCCGGTACTCCG
>JBGVAE010000017.1:0-46384 GCA_045224215.1 Candidatus Cryptobacteroides sp.
ACCGCCAGGAAGAGGACTACGGACAATGCTTCGAAGCCATCACCGCCCTGATGAAACAGTATGGAGAGAAGGACAACGTCTCCTACATGAAAGTCGGACGGGCTGCCATGACGATGGGTAAGACATTCGGCAAGGCCGCCATCTCCGACCCATGGGTCAGGATGGTGATCAAAGCCTTCAAGAAGGTCAGCGGAGTCTTCATCCTGGATTATGGAGAGTGCCAGGCATCAACTAAAGAAATGATTGAGGAAGGGATAGCCAATTATTTATCTCCTAATTATTTAGTTTATTCAAAAGAAGACCAGCAAGGAGGAACTGTGGACGAGGCCTATGGCTCCAGTTCCTCCGACGGAAGTACCGTTACCGACCTGGTCATATTCCTTCACGGGCAGTCAGTCATCTGCATCCGCGGCTCCCTTGCCGCCACCGACGTTCCCCGCACCGTCGGCCGCCTCAAACGACAACTCTGAAACCTGACGACTCACACTTTCACCAATACTTCTAATTATGAAAAAGACATTGCTGATTACCGCTTTATTGCTCTTACTCCCCGGCCTCCAATCCATGGCCCAGTTCCCCTACCGCTGGCAAATCGGCGGGAACATGGGGATTGGCTTGACCCAGTACAATTTAGATGATGATGCTCCTGGCATGAGCCTGACTCTATCCTATAACAGAGTCATCGGTGATTCCAGATGGAGATGGGGTATAGAGGCGGGACTAATAAACCAGGGCCTTGTAGATTACGGTTTTGAAGAAGATGCGCCAGACTCATTCGTACGACCGGATTATGAATATGTCGGAGGATTCGCAGACTACAGCATCTATTCAAAGAATATATTCACTCTGTTTGCCAGGGCAGGAGTGGCACCTGCACTTAGGACGAACATGTACGTCTATCACAACGAGAACCTGATCACTGTCCTTGGTATCGCCGGCATCGGCTTCGACCTCGGCCCATGGCGCTTCAACTATAACTGGTACATGGAAAACGACATGACATTGACCATGATGTTCTCCCTCGGACTCTTCTTCGGGAAATAATAAACGGCTACGGAAAAAAGCCCCGCTTCGGGATAGTGAAGCAGGGCGCAGCATTGATAAAGGAAAATGGTAAGGTCCACAAGCCGGTCAGCCGGCTATAGTCAGGCCTTGTCGGAGAGTAGATGGTACACGCGGCCGAAGCGCTCACGGGCGGCACGGTCCAGGGCCTCCCGATCGTCAGGATGGGCGATGGAGATGAGAGCCTTGGCACGCTCGGCCAAGTTCTTGTTCCGAAGATAGACGCAGCCATATTCAGTGACAACGTACTGGGTCTGGAAACGAGTCGTCACGACACCGGCACCAGGCGTCAAGGTCGGAACTATTTTCCCCCTGCCCTTCGCTGTCCTGGAAGGCATGGCGATGAAAGTCTTGCCACCTTCCGAAAGCGAAGCACCGTACATGAAATCATGCTGGCCACCAACGGAACTGAATATCATCTCGCCGATGCTGTCCGCACAGATCTGCCCGGTCAGATCGACCTCTATGGCCGAATTGATGGCCACGGCGTTCGGATTCTGACGGATAAGGAACGGATCGTTCGTGACACCGACATCGTAGAATACACAATCCTTGTTATGGTCCAGGAACTTGTACATTCCTGCCGAACCCAGGGCCAGCGAAGCCACGCTCCGGCCCGGATCGACTTTCTTGCGCGAGTTGTCTATCACTCCTGACTGCATCAGCCGGAACACCCCGTCGGTCATAGCCTCGGTATGAAGTCCCAGATGCTGATGGTCCTTAAGACCGTTCAGAGTAGCGTTAGGGATACCACCTACACCTATCTGGAGGGTAGCACCGTCAGGAATCTCGGCTGCGATCCAGGAACCGATAGCCTTCTCGATCTCCGTTGGAGCGCCGAACTGCATGTCCACAGGCGGATCGTCGCACTCGACAGCCGCAGTTATCTTCGACTCGTGGATCATCGCCGTACCATAAAGATACGGAACACCCTTGTTGATCTGAGCAATGACCACCCGAGCTGCTTCCACAGCCGGCTGGGCCAGGTCGGCGGAAATGTTGTAACTGCAATAGCCGTTCTCATCCGGAAGCGAGCAATTGATGCAAGCTACGTCGATCGGAATCTCTCCCCTGCGGATAAGTCCAGGCAAGTCGCTCAGGAAGCCCGGAATCAAGCTCCCGAAGCCCTGTGCCACGTACTGTCTCTGGTCCGCACAAAGGAACAAGCTATTCACCACGAAAGACTCCTGATATTCAGGCTTGCAGAAAGGAGCCGGCCCCTTGGTCACGTTGAAGCCGGACACGATCTTGACGTCACGCAGCCTCTCGTGCTGCCTGGCCAGAGCCTCCTGGAGAATCACAGGCACGGAAGTACTTCCCTGGAAGAATACCCAGTCTCCGGATTTCACGAGGCCCATCGCCTCGTCTGAAGAAACGTAATTCATTATTGCTCGCCTTGAAGTTCGACGAACTGTCCCAGACGCTCGTCAAGTTTGACAAAATCATCATCGGAGTTCAGCATGGACACACAGACACGTATTCCCTGCTGGTGACTCCTCGTAGCCGTAAGGGTTATGGCGCTGATTCCGCAACGCATCAGGTCGTAAAGCACTTCGCTCCCCTTCTTGTCCTTGTAGCGCATCGTGTAGAAGAAGCCGTCGCTGACCTCCTGGTCAAGATCCTTGTCATACACGAGCGAGAAGCCGTGCTTGAAGAAAATCTCCTTTGATCGATGCGCCCTGCGGGCATATTCCCGAACCTCGCCGACGAAGTCGTACTTACCGCTGACGGAAGCCTCCATCATCTCCGACATCGCGTTCTGCGCGGACCTTGAACAACCGGAAGTATTGATGTAGATATATGTCAGCACGAAGTTGTCCCCGAATCCCGCAAGCCCGTACCTCTCCTTCAACTTCGGATACTCACGGTCGTACAGTTTCTTGGAAATAGCTGTGAATCCGATCCTTTCGCCTGCATAGCTGAATATCTTGGAAGCAGACATCATGATGGCGTAGTTGTCTGTATAACGACCTACGGTCGGCTGGAAAGGAGGCTGGAACGGCTTCGAACGGTCGCTCCTGAAGTCCATGCAAAGATAGGCCATATCCTCCAGCGCGATGACATCGTACTTCGTGCAGAGAGTACCGATGGTCTTCAGCTCATCCTCGGTCAAGTTCACCCAGGAAGGATTGTTAGGATTTGAATATACCATAGCGCAAACCTTCCCGTCCGCCATCATCTCTTCGATGGCAGGGCCAAGCTTGTCGCCACGGTTGTCATAGATGTCCAGGGAACGAGCCTCAAGGCCAAGCACCTTCGCCTGAAGGAAATGCGAAGGGAAGCCCGGGCTCAGGTAGATCACCGCCTTGCGGTCTTCATGCAACTGGGAGCATTCCAGAAGCAGGTTGAAGCAGCCCTGCATCGAACCCACGGTAGGGATCACGCACTCAGGATACATGTCAATGCCCACGAAAGCCTTTATGAAGGCCGAGGCATTCCACTTAAACTCAGGAATACCGGCAGTCGGAGGATAGACCGCAGCGATTCCGGCATCCAGGGCCATCTTCTGCATGTCCACACCGAACTGCGAAGCCTTGATTCCCGGGACACCGAACTCGAGATGGACGAAATTCTCACCCGAGATCCTCTCGAGTTCCTGAGCCGTGTTGACACACTGTCTTATGGTAGCGTGGGAGATGTCCTTTATCTGCATCCCGTCCAAGACAGCGTCCAGGTTCTCTTTGGATATCACTTTCATTTCTTGACTGTTTTGGATTGCTCAAGTCCCGCATTGAAAGCCTTGATGTTGGCTTCGACAATCGCATCGCCCTTGCGGGAGAACACGCTCACGATCCCCTCCCTGAACTTTTCGGGCTCGATGATCTCCATCACTCCGGCGGAAGCCCCGAGGAGCACCATGTTGGCACTGCGAGGAGAACCGCATTCCCGGGCGATGGAGTCGCAATCGAGAGTGATGACGTTAGGCAGCTTCGCGAGCTCAGCCATCAAATCCTCGGTGGAAGGATAGTCAGGAATATTCACGAACGGGGTGGTGTTGGTGACGAGCCATCCCGACTTGGAAAGCCAAGGCAGATACCTGAGGGCCTCCATAGGCTCAAGGGATATGATGATGTCGCACTCCCCCTTCGGAATAAGGTCACTGAATATAGGTTCGGTCGAGAGACGCAGGTTGCTCTGCACGTCACCCCCGCGCTGGCTCATTCCGTGGACCTCGGCCTGCTTGAGATGCAATCCTTGATCCAAGGCAGCCCAGCCTGTTACTGTCGCGATCGAGAGGATTCCTTGTCCTCCGACGCCTGAAAGTATTATATCCTTTTTCATGATTTCTTAGCGTGACGTTTAGCGGTCTGGATGCATTCGCGGCGGCAGATGACCACTGACACGCCGTGGTAGTTCAGTTCTTCGTCGATGACGGCCTCCATTTCAGGGTAATTCTTCGGAAGCGGAACTATGGTGCGGATGTGCTCCGGAGCCACTCCGATGGCCTCGCAGATGCGCTCAAGTTTTCCTGTTCCAGCAGAATCCTGCCCGCCGGTCATTCCGGTAGTCAGGTTGTCTGAGATGCAAAGCGTGATGTCCGCTCCGGAATTGACGGCGTCCAGCAGTCCGGTCATACCGGAATGCGTGAAGGTGGAATCACCGATCACACCGACAGAAGGCCAGACGCCGCTGTTGGCGGCACCTATGGCCATGGTGAGGGAAGCACCCATCTCGACGCAGGTATGGATGGCATTGAAAGGAGACATGTATCCAAGGGTATAGCATCCGATGTCTCCGAACACCCTGGAGCCCTCATACCTCTTCAGGACATTGTTAAGAGCAGTATAGAAATCCCTGTGGCCACAGCCCATGCAGAGAGCCGGTGGACGAGGCAGCGTGACGGAGGAAGGCGCAAACTCAGGGTTAGCCGGAAGTCCCACCGCCTTGCGCACATGGTCAGGATTCAACTCGCCGGTACGAGGAAGCGAACCTTCCAGACGACCTTTGACAGTGATGGCGGCATCCCCTTCTTCGTAAAGCAGGCCGCGGAGCTTCTCCTCGATGAGAGGCTGGCCCTCCTCGATAACGAGGACGGTCTTGCAAGTCTCCGTCATCTTCCGCAGGAGCTTCTTAGGGAACGGGTACCTGGTGACCTTCAACGTCGGGAACGGGCAGCCGTCAGGATAGTTCTCCATGAGGTAGTTGTATGCGATACCGCAAGCTACGACACCCATCGAATGATCCGGACCGTCCGTGTAGAGATTGTCGGCGGAAGCTTCGGAATCTGCCTGGAAGCGCAGCTGGTCGGCAGCAAGTTCCTTGATACGAACCCTGGATATTCCCGGAAGGGTGACCCAGAACCTGGCCCTGTCGGCAGCCGGGAAATGCATCTCGTTCTGCTCGCGGGGCTCGCGCGGCTCGACGACAGCCCTGGAGTGAGCCATCCTCGTAGGGAGCCTCATAAGGACCGGGATATGGTTGGCTTCGGAATAATCGAAAGCCTCGCGGACCATGTCGTAGGCCTCCTGCTGGTTCGAAGGCTCGAAACAAGGAACCTGGGCGAATTCCGCATAGAAACGCGAATCCTGCTCGTTCTGGGAAGAATGCTGGGAAGGATCGTCGCAGGCCACTACCACCAAGCCTCCATTGGCCCCGGTGACGGCCGAATTCATGAATCCGTCGGCACAGACATTCATTCCAACGTGCTTCATGCAAACCAAGGCACGTTTACCGGCATAGGACACGCCCAAAGCAGCCTCCATGGCCGTTTTCTCATTCGTACACCAGTCGCTGTGCACACCGCGCTCCCTGGTCATCGGATGGTTCTGGATATACTCCGTGATTTCAGTGGAAGGAGTTCCCGGATAGGCATAAACACCGGAAAGGCCTGCATGCAAGGCACCTAAGGCCACGGCTTCATCCCCCAGGAGAAGTAACTTTTCTGCCATAACTTGTTTCAGTTTTAAAGTTATATTTACCTAAAACGTTTGACAAGTTACAAAAAGTATCGAAATAATCAAAAATTATTTACAAATCAGTAGGATTTATTCCAAATCGGTAGCATATAGTCAGCTTCGAGGGTCGAGCCAAGGAAACGATCCAGGATAGTGATAGAATGGATGTCGCTTCCCACGAAGTCGTACATCCCCCTCTTCAGGAGTTCGTGAGAGACATGCTGGCTCCCTTTCCCGTACATTCCCACAAGCGAAAAGAGATTCATCTGGAACAGCACTTTCATATCCTTGAGCCTCTCATAGTCCTTCTGCTCCATATAGACATACCGCTCCGGATGGGCCAGGACAGGATAATACCCCAGCTTCTTGATCTCTTCGATGGTGTCGTAGAAGCCATAAGGAGGTGTGAAATAGGAAGTTTCGACAAGAAGATGCCTCTTGTCGGCGCCGACGGTCAGCAAATCCCCGGCTGCAAGCCTCTCCTCGAAAAGGTTGTCAATCATGTTCTCGGCACCGAGATGAAGTTCAACGCCACCTTTGTACTCAGCCTTCAATTCTTCGAATCTTTCCCTCAGGAAAGAAGGTTTGTTGGGAATATCCTCCATCACGTGCGGAGTCAGCCAGACTGTCTTAATCCCCAGTTTCTCATACCTGTCAAGGATAGCAAGGGACTCCCGCATGGTCTTGACGCCGTCATCGACTCCCGGAAGGATGTGGGAATGGCAGTCGGTCATCCCCTGGAGGACGCCTGACTTGAGAACTGACTTATATCTGGAAAAAGGCCACATATCCCCTACTTCTTGTCCAGCACGGAGAATGCGGAATGGTTGCTGACATATTCAGGGACGATGCGCTTCATAGCAGCGACAGTCTTGAGATCGTCATATTCGCCGGCTATGCCGATGAGTTCGTCGATTTGCTCCTTCACGGAGGAATAGTCATATTCACGGACGCTGGCGATACGGATTTTCTCATGGAACGAAGGTTTGGTGCCCTCCTTGTCGCTCAGGAGCTCCTCGTAGAGCTTTTCGCCGTCACGCAGACCTGTAAACTTGATTTCGATGCCTTCGGCGCCCGAGAGCTGGATCATCCTCTTCGCAAGATCGACAATGCGTACAGGCTTGCCCATGTCGAAGACGAATATCTCGCCGCCTTCGCCCTTCGTTCCGGCCTCAAGCACGAGCTTGCAGGCCTCCGGGATAAGCATGAAATACCGGATGATGTCAGGATCGGTCACCGTAACAGGGCCGCCGGCGCGGATCTGGCGCTCGAAGATAGGGATAACAGAGCCGTTGGAACCGAGCACGTTGCCGAAACGTGTGGTAACGAAATGAGTAGAGCCTTCAACAGTACCCGACTTCTCCGCAGCATTCAAGCTCTGAACGTAGATCTCGCAGATCCTCTTGGAGCAACCCATCACATTTGTAGGATTGACAGCCTTGTCCGTGGAAATCATCACGAATTTCTTCACACCGTATTTCACTGACAGGTCAGCTATCACCTTGGTACCAAGGACGTTGTTCTGAACGCTCTCGGAAGGGTTGTCCTCCATCATCGGCACGTGCTTGTATGCAGCGGCATGGAAGACATAGTCAGGCCTGAAGGAATCGAACAGTCGTTCCATCCTCTCGGCCTTGGTGATCGAAGTCACTATCACCTGGGCAGGAACATAAGGGAATTCCTGCTTCATCATCAGGCGGATGTCGTGCTGCGGACTCTCGGCCGCATCGATCAGCAACATCTGGGCCGGGCCGAAAGAAGCGACCTGGCGGACTATCTCGCTGCCGATGCTGCCAGCGGAACCGGTCACGAGTACCTTCTTGCCGGCAAGTTCAGCCTTGACGGACTCAAGGTCCACCTGGATCTCATCCCTCGGCAGGAGGTCTTCGATGGAGACCGGCTTCAGGTTCGCAGCCTTCCCCGGCTCATTCTGCCCCCACTCCACTGCATTCTGGGCAATGAGGATCTTGACGTCTGCACCGAGAATGTAATCCTGGAGGGCTACGTCATCGCGGAATTCATTGATCCGTCCCGGAGCCACGAGAACTGCATATATTCCTTTATCTTTCAGAACCTTGGGGAGATCGTCATCAACTTCGTAGATCGGCTCTCCGAGGAGATGGGTCTGCTTTGCGGACAACGACGGGTCGTGGGAGATGAAGCCCCTAAGCTTGTACTGGGCAGGCTTTTCGCCACGGATACTCTTAGCCAGGCCTATTCCGCCTGCGCGGATGCCGTAGATAAAGACGTTCCTGGCTCCGTCGGTACGGAAATACGTGTCATAGATTGACTTGATGAGCATCCTGTACATCCACATCAGCGCAGTGGCACTGAAGAAAATCACCAAAAGATGGCGGGCTGCAAGTGGAGTCAGGTAAGCAGGATCCACGTTGCTCAGAGGGTAATGGATGAAAAGTACCACCAGGAACGCACTCCCCATGGCCATTCCCAAACGGAGCAGGTCGGTGAAGGACGAATATCGGAGAATCCCCGAATAAGTCCTGAACACCCTGAAGAAGATGATGCAGACCAGGACATAAATGAGCATGGTGCGCATCAGTGGCCAGAAGTTGGCAATCAGGGCGTTCGTCCGGAAAAAGAACCAGTAAACCACTACGCTGCAGCCGAGAATGATGCAACAATCCAAGAGAAGGATGCACCAATACGGCAGCGTCCTCTTGGAAAAATACCAGTCAACCAGTTCCCTAAAAGTCTTCATCAAGACAGACTATGAAAACGAGTGTAAAATTAACAATTCTTTTACTATTTCAAAACTACTTTCAAGTTGGTATCTTTGCAACATGCTGATTCTACTCGCCATACCAACTATCTGCGTGCTGCTTTCATTAGCTTTGCTTCTTGCGCTGAAGAAAAAGTTCTTGCCGGCCCTGGCCTTCCTGGCGGCAGCCCTCGCCTTGAACATTGCCACCCAGCAGATCCCGCTGCATCTTTTCCGGCCTGGAGCATTCTCCGGGACAGCTTTCAGGATTTTTGAATACAACACCTGTGCGGAAGACCGTTTCCAGCACAAACACGACTCCACCTTCATTGAATATATAATCTCCCAGGATGCCGACATCCTGTTCCTCCCGGAGAACCTCTACTATGTAGACCGAGACCTGGATACTGCACTCGCGAAGATATATCCCTACGGTGTCTTCCATCAGATTCCACGTGGCAAGCAGCCTGAAGAGCTTACCCTTTACAGCAAGTTCCCTCTCAAAGATGTGAAGCGGCTGCCTTGTGTTGCAGTACCTGAAGGCAGCGACGGAATGGTGATGGCGACGGCCGAGATCGGAGGCCGGGACGTAACCCTGGTTCACCTGCATTTCACCAGCAGCCACTACGGAATCCGCCGCGGCTACCGGATCCGCAAGGAAGAACTCGATGCCATCCGGCCGGCCCTTGACACGGTCACCACCCCGATGATAGTCTGCGGAGACCTCAACGACCTTTCCGGATCCCCTACTCTCAAAGGGCTCCAGGAATATGGTCTCAGGGATGTCTGGTGGGCCTCCGGCTGCGGCCCTGGATTCACCTTCCGGAAAGGGATCCTCCGCTTCCGCCTCGACCACCTCCTCTGCCCGAAGCAGGTCCGCATAAAAAGAATAAAAGTCGACCACAAAGCCGACTTTTCAGACCACTACCCTATCATCGCTGACATTGAGATCTGACGGGGAATGATAAAAAACAGGCCTGACCGGCGAAGTGCCAGCCAGGCCCATTCTTGTTTATGAGTAAAAAAAGCGTTTATTCAGCCGGATCGTTCATCGTAGCCGTAGCGTCAAGCACGGTCTGCGGAATCGGGAAGTACTTCTTGGTGTCGTCGTAGCCCTCGGAAGCAAGTTCCTTGGCTGCCAGACCGGTACGGACGAGGTCGTAGAAACGCTCACCGTTCTCGAAGCAAAGCTCCACGAAGCGCTCCTCCATGATCTCCTCGAAGGTCACGTTGGTCTTGGTAGGCATGTTGGCACGAGCACGGACCCAGTTGTAGTACTGGTCACCGTTCTGTCCCTTCTTGACCCTGGCCTCGGAAGCGAGGAGGAGGATGTCGGCATAACGGATGACACGGACGTTGACATCATTGCCCCAAGCCAGCTCATAGCAAAGGCCTGATGGGTTGTAAACCTTTCCGTTCCACCTGTTGCTGAACACGTTGGTTCCCACATGGTCGCCGTACCAGGTGTCCTCGCCGCCATTGATGACGTCGGTCTCGAGACGGACGGTCTCACCACGGCTCTTCATCAGGTTGACAATCTTGTCGGTCGGGCAGAAGAATGACCAGCCACCACCCATCGAAGCACCGTCCTTGGTAGTGATGGTAGCACCAGGGCCCTGGAAGTCAGTGTAACCCGTCCAAGGATTGGCCTCGGAGAGACGTGCAGGCCTCTGAGCCTCGAGAAGGTTCTCGTCGCAGAGGTTGGCCTGGCTGGTGAAGAGATAATGATAGTCAGGATAGAGGGCGTTGCCGTACTTGCTGATGATCTTGTCGGTGTAGCTGAGGACGGTGTCATAGTCCTGGATCTCAGCTGCGAGCTTGGCGATGACAGCATATGCGGTGTACTTGGTGACGGAACCCTTGAGCGGATGCTCGTTAGGCTTGCAGTCCTTGAGGTCCTCTGCTACTGCAATGACATCTTCGAGAAGCCTGGCGATGACCTTGTCGTGCTGGGTCTTCTTGATACCATTCTTGTCAGCATTCTTGAAGAAGACAGGAATGTCTCCGAAGATACGTGCAAGACGGAAATAGTAGTAGTCACGGAGAACGGTCACCTGGGCGATGGCCTCGTTGATGGTGGCCTGGCTGGCCCCGCTCTGAGTGAACTCAGGAAGAGCCTCGAGAGCCTCGTTGTAGTCTGAAATAGCAGCATACATCATGTTCCAGGTGTTACCGAGAGCCCAGAATGAAGCTGCGTTGGAATAGTTGTAAGCGTTGAAATCGTTGAAGTCTGCCTGGTCGCTAGGGTTGGTACCCTTATCGAGGTCGTCTCCACGGATACCGAGGATCATGACGATCTCCCACTCGGCGATTCCCTGGGTCATGAACCTGCGGTAGCTACCGGTCACGAGTTCCTGGATTCCTTCCTGCCTGGTGTAGTCAATGGTCTCGGCAGGGACGGTGGCCTCTACAGGAATATCTATCCACTCATTGCAGGATGGGAGCATGAGGGCTGCAGCTGCAGTTGCAAGGGCGAGCTTTATAATATTCTTCATAATGTTGTCCTCCTTAAAATTAATAGCTGATCCTGACACCGAGGCTGAAGGTACGGGCCATAGGGTAAGTCTCCCTGTCAAGGCCGGTAGCGTCCGGAATTTCAGGTGTGTAACCATTGTACTTGAACACTGTCAGAGGGTTCTGGGCGAGGAAGTAGACGCGGGCGTCGATCTTGTCCCAAAGCTTCCTGAAGTTGTAGCCAAGCTGGAGAGTCTGGATCTGGAAATAGCTTCCGTCCTCGATGAAGTAGTCGTTGATGCTACCATTGGCAGCGGCAAGGAGACCTGCCACTGAAGGGTTCTTGCTGGAAGTGTTGCTGGCGGTCCAGTGATCCTCGGCGAACGCAGAGGTGAAGTTCATGGAAGCACCGGCCCAGTAACGCATCGCCATCTTGGCATTGCAGAGCTGGATTCCGTTGACACCGTAGAATGTCATTCCGAAGTCCCAGTTCCTCCAACCGAGGTTGACGTCACCACCGTAGGTGAACTTAGGATATGGAGAACCGAGGAAGGTACGGTCCTCAGAATTGAAGCGGCCGTCACCATTGGCATCGACATACTTCAGGTAACCTACCTGTGCACCTTGATCGGCAGCAAGCTGGCCTGCAGAAGTGATTTCAGAGTCAGAAGACCAGATTCCGTCGGTCTTGTAGCCATAGTAGGAGTTCATTGGATGTCCCACCTTCATGATCTGGCGGAACTCTGCAGTACCGGTGAGGATGTAGTCAACTTCGTCACCCTGGATGGCCTTGACCTCGTTGTGGAGGGTCGTAGCGTTGAGGTTGATCCCGTAGGAGAAGTCACCTGCGCGGTCGTGCCAGCCAAGTTCGAGCTCGAGACCCCTGTTGAGGATCTTACCTGAGTTGGCGAGGACGGTCTCCATCGTGACAGGGATGGTGTTGGTGACGACAGCGTTGTTGGTCAGACGGTTGTACCAGTCGATGTCACCGGTCAGACGGCCGTCCAAGGTGGAGAAGGATGCACCGACGTTGATTTCACGTACAACCTCCCACTTCAGCCAGCTGAAGGTGTTCTTAAGGACGATTCCGCTGTAACCGGAGTTGTTGAATCCGTAGTTGTAACCGGCTTCCATGCCAGCGAATCCGTCGCTTGCAGGCTCCTTGTCATTACCGAGGAGACCCCAGCTTGCGCGCAGCTTGAGATAATCAAGGATGTGCTGGTTCTGCATCCAAGGCTCCTGGGAAACGACCCAGCCGAGACCAACGGATGGGAAGTAACCCCACTTCTCCTGGTACTTGCTGGAACCGTCGCAACGCATCGTTACGCTGGCGAGGTACTTGCCGTCATAGTCATAGCTTGCACGGCCGAAGAAGGAGATTCCCCTGTAGCTTGTACCGGAGTCGGTAGTGGTAGCCTTGGAAGGGTCACCGAGGGAGATATAAAGATAAGGCTCGGTTCCGTCACCCTGGAGGTCCTTGGTGGTGGAACTCATCATCCTGTAGTTCTCGTAACGGACAGACTGGCCACCCATCAATGTAAGACCGTGCTTTCCGAACCTGTCGGTGTAGGTCAGGGTGTTGTCGATGATGGTGTTGTAATTGAAACCAGTGGTCTTGGTCAGGGAGTTGTTCGCATTGTTGTCGCTGGAAGAAATCCAGAACACAGGAGAATATGTGCGGGAGTTCAGGAGGTTATATTCCTGGGCTGCTGCGAACTTGTACTTGAGTTTCTCCGGAATGAAGGAGACCTCTGCATAGACTGAAGGCAAGACGCGGAGGGTGGTGGACTTGACATCGTAGTAGTCGGCAAGACCGACCGGGTTGGAGAAATAACCGCTGGTGAGACCCACTGCGACAGGAGAGCCGTACTTCTCAGGGAAAGCCTCCGCGTTGTTCTGGTCATATACAGGGATGAATGAAGGGAGGATGAATGCGCTGCGGAAAGCAGAGTTCCGACCGTTGACGTTGGTTCCGTTGCTGACGGTGATGTTGGCACCGAGTCTGAGCCAGTTGTAAGGAGTGTAGTCTCCCTTGCTGATGATGTTATACCTCTTATAATTGCTAGGAGCCTTCATGATACCGTCCTGTCCATAGTAGCTGACGCCGAGGACATAGGAAGCCTTCTCGCCTGAACCGGAGAGATTGATGCTGTGATTGGTGACGGTACCTATCCCGAGGAGTTCATCGTACCAGTCGGTGTCGGTGGAAGGAACGCCGTTGCTGCCGCCCCAGAGCCTGATGGACTCGTTGACGGAAGTAAGGTCGCCATATTCCTTCATCAAAGAAGCGTACTGGGCGGAGTTGGCGAGCTTGATGAGGTTGGTAGCCTTCTGCACACCATAGTAACCGTCATAGGTAAGCTTGGTCTGGCCCTTGACACCGTTCTTGGTGGTGACGAGGATGACACCGTTAGCTGCACGTACACCGTAGATAGCTGCGGAAGATGCATCCTTCAGGACGGTGATGGACTCGATGTTGGTGTTGTCAAGGAAGTCGATGTTGTCGAAGAACATTCCGTCCACGACATAGAGAGGTCCCTGATAACCGGAATCGAAGGATCCGACACCACGCACGCGGACGATAGGAGTGGAACCAGGAGCGCCTGAATTCACGACCTGGACACCAGCGATCTTGCCCTGGAGAGCACCCATAGGGCTGGAAATAGGAGTCGAGACGATCTCGTCTGCCTTAACGGAAGCGATCGAACCGGTGAGGTCCTTGCTCTTTGCTGTACCGTAACCGATAACGACTGTCTCATCAAGCATGAGGTGATCCTCGACAAGGGCAACGTTGATGGAGGAACGGCCGCCTACAGGAATCTCCTGCGTAGCCATGCCGATAGCGCTGAATACGAGAACAGCATTGCTTGGAACGTTGCTGATCAGATAGTTGCCATCCATGTCGGCGACAGTACCGTTTGTGGTACCCTTCACCTGGATGCTGGTTCCAAGAGCCGGATAGCCCGTGGCCTGCTCTGTTACCGTACCCTGTACGGTAAGATTCTGGGCGAACATTGCTGTCGATGCCAGGATCATGCAGAGACACAAAATCAGTTTTTGTTTCATAAAGTGTTGTAGAAAGTAATTGATATTGTTTTAATGCTTTATTTCCGTGTCGGCGCAAATTTATCCGTCCTTTATATAAAACGAAACAATAGGACTACTTTACGATTACGCGACCGGAAAAAGTGGGTACTTTTTCACTACGTTTTCGTCAACGTATATAAACCGTAGGCCGATTTTTCATCTTACCGCCATATCAATATATTTTTATGCAGAAAGAAACAAAACAAAGCAATATCATATTATGAAGACCACAGCGAAAACACTATTTGCCGCAGCGGCAGCCGCCATCCTTCTTGCAGGATGCTCAGGTCAGTCTCAGAAAAGCACAGAAAAGAAGATGGACTCCTTCGTCTCGAACCTGATGTCCAAGATGACCATCGACGAGAAGATCGGACAGCTCAACCTCCCTGTGACCGGTGAAATCGTCACCGGACAGGCCGGCAGCAACGCCGGAGCAGACAGGATCCGCAATGGAGAAGTCGGCGGCCTGTTCAATCTCAAGGGCGTGGAAAAGATCCGCGAGGTGCAGCGCATCGCAGTCGAAGAATCCCGCCTGGGAATTCCGCTCATCTTCGGGATGGACGTAATCCACGGCTACGAAACCGTATTCCCTATCCCTCTCGGACTCTCTTGCACCTGGGATATTGAAGCAGTCGAGGAATCCGCCCACATCGCCGCAGTCGAGGCCAGTTCGGACGGCATCTGCTGGACTTTCAGCCCGATGGTGGACCTCTCTAGGGACCCGAGATGGGGACGCGTCAGCGAGGGGAACGGAGAGGATCCGTTCCTGAGCAGCCAGATTGCAGCCGCTATGGTAAGAGGCTACCAGGGAGCCGACAAGGCAACCCAGCTCCAGTCCAACGACCAGATCATGGCTTGCGTCAAGCACTTCGCCCTCTACGGAGCTGCCGAAGCCGGACGCGACTACAACACCGTGGACATGAGCAAGACCAGGATGTACAATGACTATTTCCCACCGTACAAGGCAGCGGTCGATGCCGGAGCCGGCAGCGTGATGGTCTCCTTCAATGAAATCGACGGAGTCCCGGCCACAGGCAACAAGTGGCTGATGCAGGACGTCCTCAGAGACCAGTGGGGGTTCGGGGGTTTCGTTGTGACCGACTACACTGGAATATTCGAGATGATAGCCCACGGAATCGGCGACTTCGAAACCGTCAGCCTCAGGGCCCTGGAGGCAGGAGTTGACATGGATATGGTCAGCGAAGGCTTCTTCCAGCACCTCCACAAAGCCATCGACGACGGAAAGATCTCGATTAAGACCCTCGACCAGGCCTGCAGGCGCATCCTCGAGGCCAAATACAAGCTCGGCTTATTCGATGATCCATACAAATACTGCGACCCACAGAGGGCTGCCACGAGCATCTACACCAACGAAAACCGTGCTGTTGCCCGCAAGATAGCCGCAGAGAGTTTCGTCCTCCTCAAGAACGAAGGAAATCTCCTCCCTCTCGACAAGAAAGGCACCGTCGCCGTCATCGGCCCTCTCGCCGACACCCGCGAGAACATGCCGGGAACCTGGAGCGTAGCAGCCAAGCACAGCGAAGCCCATTCCCTGCTCGAAGGCCTCAAGGAAACCCTCGGAGACAAAGTCAACTTCCTCTACGCAAAAGGCAGCAACCTCATGGATGATGAAAAATACGAAGAAAGAGCCACGATGTTCGGCCGCGGCATGAACCGCGACGGACGCAGCCCTCAGGAAATGCTCACCGAAGCCATCAGGACAGCCTACAGGGCAGATGTCATCGTCGCAGCCCTGGGAGAAGCCTCCGAGATGAGCGGAGAATCCTCCAGCCGCTCCGAGATCGGCATCCCTGACGCCCAGCAGCGCCTGCTCAAGGCTTTGGTCTCCACCGGCAAGCCGGTAGTCCTGGTGCTCTTCAACGGCCGCCCTCTCACCATCCAGTGGGAATCCGAGAACGTTCCGGCCATCCTAGACGTATGGTTCGGGGGCTCCGAGGCAGCCTACGCGATCCCAGACGTGCTATTCGGAGACGTCAACCCAAGCGGCAAGCTCACGATGACCTTCCCTAAGAATGTCGGTCAGATTCCTTTATATTACGCACACAAGAACACCGGCCGCCCGCTCGAGGAAGGCCACTGGTTCGAAAAGTTCCGCTCCAACTACCTCGATGTGGACAACGACCCGCTCTACCCGTTCGGCTACGGCCTCAGCTACACCACCTTTGAATATTCCCCTGTCACACTGAACAGGAAGTCCTCCGACGGCAACGACACCATCACAGCCACCGTGACAGTCACTAACACCGGCAAGGTCGCAGGCAAGGAAGTTGTCCAGATGTACATCCAGGACGTCGTGGGATCCACCACCCGTCCGGTCCGCGAACTTAAGGGATTCCAGAAGGTTGAACTTTCAGCAGGAGAGTCCAAGACCGTCTCCTTCGACATCACCACCGACCTGCTCCTCCACTTCGACGACCAGCTCAAGTGCAGCGCCGAGCCTGGTGAGTACAACGTCTTCATCGGAGGTGACAGCAGGACGACCAACAAAGAGACTTTCAACCTCGAATAAAACAACCATAAGATGAACTGCAAATTATTCGCAATGATTGCGGCAGGAGCGGTCCTGTGCTCATGCGGCTCAAACGACAGCCCGACCGTCCTCCCGACCGAGGAAACCGTCTACGAAACCGTCTATTTCCGAAACGGCCGGACAGACGGCTACCTCTACCATTCTAACGTCCGGCAGGAAGGAGCCTCCACAGTCGAAAACGTCAAAGGCAAGATCCCCCTTTCCGAAGAGGAAAGCTACAGCCCAGACAATTCACTGAGGCTCAGCTATTTCTCCGCAGAGGAAGGAAACTGGGAAGCCGAAGTCCAGTACGAACAGCTCCGCGGACAGGAGAACATGCTCGTCCCCGACTGCCTCAAGATGTTAGTCAAAACCGAAAACAGGGAGAACCTCCCTGCAGTATCCTTCAGGAAGGGAAACGGCACCGCCACCAAAGCTGTCCCGATGTCCAAGTACATCGCCGGAGAGCGCGACGGGTGGATTCAGGTCAGCATCCCGCTCGGAGACCTTGAAGGATTCGACATCTCATTCAAGTCGGTAGAGAACACGGAAGAAGTCGAAAGAAGCTACCGCGACCTCTACAAGACAGCCGTAGTGTTCAGCCAAGGTGAAACCAAGGGCAGCAACACCATCTACCTGGACGACATCAGGATGCTGAAGGCTGAAGACCCTGCCGCGGAATCCCTGAAGGCTCCGGAAATAACTGAGATTGAAGGCTTTGAAAGGCACATTGACTTCAGGTTCACAAAGATCTGCGACCCGGCGGTCGATTTCTACAACGTCTATTCCAGCACCAACGGAAAGAACTGGAAGAAGATCGGCATCGCAAACAGGTGGGACGACCGCTACACCGACTACCTCGGCACCACTGACACCGAAAGGAGCTACCGGGTCAGCGCCGTGGACTTCGCCGGCAACGAAGGCAAGCTTTCGAAGGCCGTGAAATGCAGGACCACCGGCGAGATGACCGACGAGCAGCTTATGGACATGGTCCAGGAAGCCCAGTTCAGGTTCTACTGGGAGGCCAACGATCCCCACAGCGGCCTCTCCCTCGAGAACACTCCGGGACACGACTACATGATTGCCACCGGAGCCTCGGGATTCGGAATGATGACCATCCTGGTGGGCGTGGAGCGCGGTTTCATCACCCGTGAGCAGGCTGTCGACAGGTTCCTCACGATCACGGACTTCCTAACAAAGGCTGAGAAGCACCACGGAGCCTTCTCGCACTTCATGGACGGACGCACCGGAAAGACAGTGCCGTTCTTCGGGCCAAGGGACAACGGCGGAGACCTCGTGGAGACCTCCTTCATGACCCAGGGACTTCTTGCCGCCAGGCAGTACTTCAATGGAGAGAATGAGAAGGAAAACACCATCCGCGAGCGGATAGACTCCATCTGGGAAGGAATTGAATGGGACTGGTACAAGCGCTACCCGGACAGCCCGTTCCTCTACTGGCACTGGTCACCTGACAAGGAGTGGATCATCAACCACAGGCTCATCGGCTGGAACGAAACGATGATCACCTACCTCCTCGCCATAATGTCCCCAACCCACGCCGTCGAGCCTGAAATGTACTACACAGGCTGGGCGAGCCCTGACGAATACGCACAGGAATACCGCATGGCATGGAGCGAGCGTCCGGAAGGCAAAGACTACTGGAACGGCAACACCTTCTTCGGGGTGAAACTGGACGTAGGAGTATCCAACGGAGGACCTCTGTTCTTCACCCACTATTCCTTCCAGGGCTTCGACCCTCATGCCCTTACGGACCGGTGGACAAACTACTTCGAGAATAACAGGAACATCGCCGAAATCAATCTCCGCTACTGCATCGCCAACCCTCAGGGCTACGAAGGCTACGGCGAGGATTTCTGGGGCCTGACAGCATGCGACGGCGTCTGGAGATACTGCGCCCACGAGCCTATGGCCCACCAGGACGACGGAACCATAGCCCCGACAGGAGCCCTTGCCTCGATGCCATACACCCCGGAAGCCTCCCTGAAGGCAATGAAGAAGATGTACAGGGAATATGGCAGATACCTCTGGGGCCCTTACGGCTTCTATGACGCCTATAACCCAACCCTGAACTGGGTCTCCCCTATCTACATGGGCCTGAACCAGGGACCTTCGGTGGTGATGATTGAAAACTACCGCACCGGGAAAATTTGGGAACTCTTCATGAGCCATCCGGACGTGAAGGCAGGCCTCGAAAAACTGAACGCAATAAAGTAAGGTTATGAAAAGGATATTCACAGCTGCAGCGGTGATGATAGCTGCCGTCACGATGGCCGGATGCCATGTCAACGGCAGCAACAACATCAGCGGGGATCCGGAACACCCGGAATCACAGTTCAAGGATGATGACGAATTCCTGGACTATATTCAGAAAGCCCATTTCAACTATATGTGGGAAGGTGCCGGGAAGGTCTCCGGCCTCGCGCCGGAACGCATCCACATGGATGGTGAATATCCTCAGAACGATGCCGATGTGGTGACCACGGGCGGCAGCGGCTTCGGCCTGGCCGGCATCGTGGTGGCGATGGAGCGCAAGTTCATCACCCGCGAAGAAGGAGTCGCCCGCCTTGCCAAGATCGTGGACTTCCTCGGAAAGGCAGACCGATTCCACGGAGCCTGGCCGCACTGGCTCAAAGATGCCGACGGAACAGTCAAGCCATTCGGGACGGACGACGACGGCGGCGACCTCGTGGAAACCGCCTTCCTCGCCCAGGGCCTCATAATTGTCAGGGAATACATCAAGGATGGCAACGAGGCCGAGAAGAAACTCGCCTCCGACATCACCGGACTCCTGAACGGAATCGAATGGGACTGGTACCAAAAGGGCACGACGAACAAGCTGTACTGGCACTGGAGTCCTAAATACCAGTGGATCAAGAACTTTGCCCTTGAGGGATACAACGAATGCCTCGTCACCTACGTAATGGGAGCCGGCTCCCCTACCCACCCGATCGATCCTGAAGCCTACCACGAATGCTGGGCAAGGGGCGGAGACATCGTGAGTGACGTGGAATTCATGGGTCTGCCGCTTGTGCTCAAATACAACGGCAATCCGCAGCACGGCGGGCCTCTTTTCTGGTCCCACTATTCCTACATCGGGCTCTGTCCGAAGGGCCTCAAGGACAAGTACGCCGACTACTGGCAGCTGGTCTGCAACCACGCCAGGACCGACTATCTCTACTGCGTCCGGAACCCACTCCACCACGAAGGCTACGGAGAGGACTGCTGGGGACTCACCGCCAGTTATTCCCCTGACGGATATGCAGCCCACCAGCCTTACACTACCGACCTCGGAGTCATCACCCCGACTGCATCCCTCAGCTCGTTCCCATATACCCCGGAAGAGTCGATGGCAGCCCTCAAGCACTTCTACTTCGACATGAGTGCCGTCTGGGGCAAATACGGCTTCTACGACGCGTTCTGCGCAGAGAAACACTGGTACCCGATGCGCTATCTCGCAATCGACCAGTGCACCATAGCCCCGATGATCGAGAACCACCGCACCGGACTCCTTTGGAAACTCTTCATGGGAGCTCCCGAGGTCAAGACCGCCCTCGACAAACTCGGATTCACCTACACACCGCAAATCTAAGATGAGAAGAATATCACCCCTTGCACTTCTCCTGTCAGTCATAGCAGGCTGCAGCGGCGGGAAGCAGGCGCCGGAAGTGCAGCCGGCGACATACTGCAACCCGATAGACATCGACTACACCTACATGACCTACAACTCCGCCAGGAACCTTTCCTACAGGTCCGGAGCCGACCCGGCAGTGGTGGAGTTCAGGGGGGAATACTACATGTTCGTCACTCGCAGCTACGGCTACTGGCATTCTACCGACCTGACGGACTGGGAATTCATCGAGCCTCAGAGCTACTGGTATCCTCAGGGCAGCAACGCCCCTGCAGCCCATAATTACAAGGACTCCGTCCTATATATGACCGGGGACCCCAGCGGGAACATGGCCGTAATGTATTCAGACGACCCGCTCCACGGCAAATGGAAGCCGGTCCCGGCCTTCCTTGAGAATCTCCAGGACCCCGACCTGTTCATCGACGACGACGCTCAGGCCTACATGTTCTGGGGCTCCTCCAACGACCTGCCCATCAGGGGGAAGAAACTCAACATGAAAGACAGGTTCCTCATTGATGGAGAGACCGTTCCGCTGTTCATGGCCGACGGGGAACTCCATGGATGGGAAAGGTTCGGCGAGAATCACGGCGACACAAAGATCAAGGCCTACATCGAAGGTCCGTGGCTGACAAAGCACGATGGGAAGTACTATATGCAGTATGCTGCCCCTGGTACTGAATTCAACGTCTATGGCGACGGAGTCTATGTGGCCGACAACCCTCTGGGACCATATTCCTATCAAGCCCATAACCCGGTCTGCTACAAGCCGGGAGGGTTCATGAACGGAGCAGGCCACGGGAGCACCGTGGAAGGTCCAGGCGGCCAGCTATGGCACTATGGGACTATGTCCCTTTCCGCTACCGTCAACTGGGAGCGCAGGATCTGCGCCTTCCCAACCTTCTTCGACGAAGACGGCATCATGTACTGCAACAATGAATATGGAGACTATCCGCACTTCGCTCCGAGCGAACCGGGCCTGAAGGGAACTTTCACGGGCTGGATGCTGCTTTCATACGGCAAGCCTGTAACGGTCTCGAGCTTCCAGGATGGCCATGCAGCTCAGGCCGAGGGCTTCGACGAATGGAACAGGCCCGAGACCTCCAAGGATTTCAAGGCCGGGAACCTGACCGACGAGAACTGCAAGTCCTACTGGCTGGCGGAGACCAATTCCGACAAGGAATGGGTGGTCATCGACCTGGAAGACACCTGCGACGTAAAAGCAATTCAGATCAACTATTACGACCATAAGGCAGGCCTCTACGGCCGCCAGCCGGGCCTCTGCCACAGATTCTCCATCGAGACATCTCTCGACGGAGAAAAGTGGACTACAGCAGTGGACCGTCGGAACAGTGACATCGACGCCCCGAACGCCTACATCCAGCTCCCGCGCAGCGTAGATGCCAGGTACGTCAGGTACAGCAACGTCAAAGTCCCTTCCGAGTCACTGGCAATCTCGGAAATCAGGATATTCGGTCTTGGAAGAGGAGAAGAACCGGAAGCGGTGAAAGGTTTCACGGCCACGAGGGAGGCCGACAGGAGGGATGCCACCCTCAGATGGGAGCCGGTGGAAGGAGCGCAGGGCTACAATATCCGCTGGGGAATATCCCCGGACAAGCTCTATAACTCTTGGCTCGTCTACGGAGTCGATTCACTCGTCATCAGGAGCCTTGCCGTGGACCAGGAATATCATTTCTCGATAGAAGCCTTCAACGAAAACGGAATATCACTCCCGACAGATGCAAGATAGACTCATGGGAACAGGGAAATACCGTCTGGGTCTCGACGTAGGAGGGACTAGCATGACTGCTGGAGTGATAGGAGAAGATTTCACAGTCATCTCGAAGCCAATATCCCATCCGGAGCCGGCAGGAGCATCGAAGAAATAACCGATGACATGGTCAGGTACTGCACCATGGCAGTCGGACAGTCAGGGATCCCTATGGAAGATATAGCTTCATGGGGAATCGGGATGCCAAGTTGCGTCAACCCATCGACCAGGATGCTCGTCCACGCCAATTGTTTCGGATGGAAGAACGTTCCGATCTACGACTACCTTTAAGGAAGGCTGCCTCTGCCCTTGAAGATCGACAATGATGCGAACTGCGCTGCTTTCGGTGAGACTTTGGCCGGAGCTGCAAAGGGCAGGAAGAACGTCATCATGCTCACACTGGGGACCGGAGTCGGAGGAGGGATAGTTTTGGACGGAAAGATTTATGCCGGGGCCGACGGAATGGGAGCGGAACTCGGCCACACCAAACTCGTCTATGACGGAGAACTTTGCACCTGCGGCCAGAAAGGCTGCCTGGAGTCATATTGTTCAGCGACTGCTCTGATAAGGCATGCCGGAGAGGCACTTGAAAAGGCCCCGGGCTCCCTTATCGGGGAACTTTATGGAGGGGACAGGAACGTCATAGATGCCAGAATGGTGTTCCATGCCGCAGCGGGAGACCAGGTTGCAACAGACCTGGTAGAGGATTATATTTCCAGGCTTGCCTCTGGATTGTCAACATTCATCACCATCTTCCGTCCAGAGTCCATAATCCTCGGAGGCGGCGTGTCGAATGCCGGAAGACCAACTCTTTGTCCCGCTGAACCAGAAACTCGCGGAATCAACTTTCGGAGCTGAACAAATAGGTGTTCCCGAAGTCATCCCCGCCATCCTGGGCACCGATGCCGGCCTCGTCGGCGCCGCGTTCCTATAGGTCTGAAGCGCCCACTATTTTACCTCGCGTGACATAAATTGATGAGTTCCACTGCGATATAGCCAGGATTTCATCATTGCCAAGGTCACAGAGAGCGTTCCATAAAGCCTTGTCTACAGTCTGATCCAGTCCTATCAAAGGCCTGGAAGGTGATCTCATGGTCAAGAACCGCCCGTCCTTGATCTCATCCTTGGGACAAAGCTGTACTTCCATGGTGGAGTGCTTGGTATTCGGTTCTTCAGCCCCTTCCGAACTTTGGTAGGAGAGCACAAGATAATTTTCTGTCTGGATCAGGTATGGGGCACCTGCATAAATATTCTCACTATCCAAATGGATCTCAAGAGGATTGAAGCGGTTCTCCGATTCACCATAAACTATTTGGGACCAACTGTCGTTCACATCTGAAGAAACGATCTCGGGGTGGAACCTGACATTGTTGCCAATCGCCTCGACAGCAAGGAATATCGTTTCGCCTACGACTGTACCTACAGGCATCCCGTCCCTAAATCCTTCAGTATAGCAGACTATCCGAGCCTCTCCCCAAGTATCACCACCATCATGAGACTCAATCACAGAAATATTCTGGAACTCAGTACCAGCCGCATAATATGGGGTTTCATCTGCAAAATACACTTGCACAGTACCATCGGGAAGTTCAAGCACAAAAGGTTCATAACATCCTCTTACCACATCGCTGTTCCATGTCTTTGAAGAATAGATTACTTCAATGGCACTCCATGTCTTCCCGCCATCATCAGACTTTATTACAGCGATCGAATAAGGGATGACGGAACTGCGATTGTTTTTGGGACGCAGGTTCGCCGCATATATAATCCGGTCTGGGTGGCAAGGGTTATCGCTCCTCAACTGAGTGAACTCGCTATTGGAGACATTGACGCCTCCCTTGCCATTCGATTCAGTCTCAATGAATACGGCTTTTTTCGGCGACCATGTATCCCCGTTATCCTGGCTGAAACAGATATTGCCTTTGGAACCTGACGCAAAGGCCATCATCAAACTTCCGTCATTCAGACGATGCACCCGTGCATAACCTCCATCGACAACATACTTGGGTTCGGACCAGATTATCCCGAGTGCCTGTCCATGAGCCGACAGACATCCACAAAAGGTCACCAATACCGTCAAAACCTCATGAAATGCCAACCACTTCATCTATTCCTTGTCAAGATTTCCCAAATAATAATTGGCCCAGACATTGTCACTACGTTCAGCAAGGGATTTTTTAAACAATCTCCGGGAAGCAGAATTCCGCCCAAGACCCTTCAAAGCCATCGCCTGGGTCAGGTAGGCGACAGTATTAATTTCCTGATCATACGGTCCCCTTCCGAAACTCTCGAAAAAAGTATTATATCCTTCTGTAACTTGGTTCCTGCCACAATGCAAGGCATGTTTGTAAAGTTGTCTTGCTTCATTCCTTTTTCCCAGTTTCTCCAAAGATTTCCCCTTCTCGAATAAATACAGTGCATCAGGATCGCGAACTTCTAAAGATGCAGCCCGGCCGTACCACTCCATAGCTTTATCGGCTTCCCCTACCTTCTCGTAGGCAAGACCTATGTAATAATAGACCTGCACATCTCTTCCATAATATTCAAGATGTGCATAGCCTTGGTTAGCAGGATATTCCGATGAGAATAACTGATACTCAAGAGCTTTGGCGTCATCTCCTTCCTTCCACGCCTGGAATGCGATGAGCTGGCATAAATCAACATAAATATCATGCAAGTCATCGATATGTTCGCGTCTGCTATAAAAACGTGATGTCAGTCTTGCGAAGGCCTCATCATAGTCACCATGCAGGATTTGCTGCTTGACAGCCCTTATTTCCGAATCATAGCGGGTCTCCCATATGGAATCTTTGCCCATGAATAGCTTATACCTGTCAGCCAGAGGTGAATTCGTAAGTTCCATGATTTCATCACATTCCGTGAGGAAGATCGCTTCACTCGGATCCTCCGCAATAGCCTTTGAATAATAGTCTATCGCCTTTTTATAATCAGAGTCATCTTTATAACTACGATTCTCATCCTTATATCTCCAATACCAGCCAAGGTTGCGCAATGCCATTGAAAAATGAGGGTTGGATCCAACAGCTTTCTCCCATGCTTCACGCGCAAGTTCAGGACGCCTTTGGTACCAGAGATTACCAAGGTAGTACTCTGTGACAGGGTCTTCTGGAAAATACTCCAGTGCCTTGGTCAAAGGCTTTACCGTCTCAAGCCGGAACGGGAACACATAATCGATTCCGGAAGCCGAGGCCATCTTGAACATACTTCTAGCAGCTTCCTCGTCGCCTTCCATATCCAGGAGATATCCAAGATAATACTCAACGATCGGAGAGGGCTCCTCCTGTTCAGACTCTTCCAGGATCTCACGGCAATCCTCCACAAAGCCATTGTCAAGGTATCCTACAGCCAAATCAAGGTAGCTTTCACTCTCCCCGCGAAGCAGGTCCTTGAACTCCTGAAGCGAAACGGCACCCATCTTCATCAATTCCCTCATTGAATAATAATCCAGAGGATGCTCTGCCAATACTTCATTCGCGACCCTTATCGCTTCTCCCTTCGCGCCAGACTTACGCAAGAGGGTGACACATAAATTCTTTGCTGGAATGTTCTTACCGTTATAATCAACAGCCATCTTGGCTTCATCAAGCGATTTGGAGGGATTATCCGTAATACTGCTTATCTGCGCCAATTGATAATAGCCGGCTGAAGCATATTCATAATCCCAGACAGCCCTGTAAAGAGTGTCGATAGCGGCTTTCCAAAGGCCTTCAGACTTGAGGACAAGTCCAAGGTTGTACATTGCCTCCCCATCTGAAGGACGCGTATAGTTGGCTGTCTGGCGGGATATTGCAGTCCTCAAGTACTTCTTTGCCTTTTCGAAATCTCCTGCCTTGCGATAATAGATTCCCATTTGGGTGTTACTCCTGACATCCAACGGGTCACGACGCAATACTTCCTCGAAATAGTCATTTGGATTCACATGCGCCTGATGGAACTGCAGGTTACGCATCCCTATGTAGTAGCACTCCTCCGAATTCGGGATGCTTCGTGGATCAGGATTCACAGGTTTGAGATCCGCAGGAAGAGGGGTATTGATATCATGAATTATTTGATGATGCTCGATCAACAACTCATTGCTGGAAGAGTAAAGGCCTACTGTGAGCCGGGTGGGATCCGAAACCAAGGACGAATCGACTTGGATCCAATCCGAGAAAGGTTTGTCCGGAGAAATGGAGACGACTTTACTGTATATTTCCCTGCCCTCAGCGGTCAACTTGAGAATAGCATCTGGATACCTTCGGGTAGTGATCGCTGCCAAGTGGATTTCTCCATTACCGGATATTTCAAGGTTCACGGTCGCCTCTTGGTTCCCTCTTAGACACACTCTATCCGAAGTTTGTACATCTTCCAGCTGCTTGCCCTTCATATCATGGACCCCATACCAATATGCTGTGAACTCCTTCGTCTCACCCGGATTGATCCAACAATAATCCGGCTGGTTGTCGGAATAAGCCGATGTCATCAACTCAACATACGGGCCATCTTCGTCCGTCAAAGTTACACAATCCCACGCATGCCCGTAAGCCTTATTTCCCCAAGTCCAGAATTTTCCGCCTTTGTTGATATTGTGGTCGCCAACAAGGATCGTCCCGGCATCGACTGAATAATCATAGCCACCCAACCAGTCATCCTGAAGATCATAAATGAATACGGAATCACCTTTCAAAGAAGGCAGATTCTTCCAGAAACTTACGTCAACTCCGACAAAATCCTCATTCCCTTTGTATGGTTCATTTGCAATCGGCCAATGAATGTGACTGAGTTTATGATGGAACATGCCGACAGTAGCACTCTCCGGGAAGAGAATCTGATAAGAATCATTGGCATGGGTAGCCACGTTATTCCAATGAAGCATGGAATTGCGATCAGGACTGCCATTGATAAACCTGCCCGTAACTTTGATATAGCTTCTGTCCGGGAACAATGTCAAACCGATGGCCCAACTCATTCCGTGACGATGTTCGACCTCCCCAACCCATATCGTCTTACTTCCATCGCCATTATCGACAAGCTTATAATCAATGGGATATTGGCTTGTCGCCCTATGATGGTGAAATGCGTTCCATTCAACCCCACCACTGATCCATGCGCCCAACATGCCGACATTCTGAGGTTTTATCACGTGTTGGCGATAAAAGATTTCATACCCGTCGGTTTTATCGGTCGCATAGAAAAGACGCCCTCCGATGTCAGGAAGTACACATAATACCAGATAATCGTTTTCAAGGAATAGAGCCCTATGTATGGAATCAACCTTCTCATTCGTCGGATTATCATTCATGGCATATGGATACACCCATCTTTTCGCTCTTTGATATGCAAAATCTTGAGCGAAAATCGGGGCCTTCTCTGGAGGATTGACCCTGTATGTAGGAATTGAAATAGTTCCTTCCCACATACGCACAGGGTTCTCCGCGAAAGCTGATATGGTTACTGACAGCAATATCAGGGACAGTAGTTTCTTCATAATGAGAAATTTGTATATTTTGAAGCGCGTCCTGCTGAAGACTTATCCATGTTGATTCCCTTCAGGAAATCTATTTCCTCCTCCCTATACGGAGAATAATCCTGCCAGAATATGCTATGGAACCATATTTCCGGTTCTCCGTCTTCAAGTTTATGTCCCCATGGGAAACGATATTCGCATTTACCCTCAGCCAGGCCCCAGTTGATGGCTCCAACCTTCTCCCTTTTCATTATCGGCAGGCAATCCTCGAAAGTACTACCGAAATTCCGCGCAAGGTATTCCTGGCATATCATCGGTTTCTTGAAGACACTCAGCATTTCAATGAAGGATTCCAACTCATCTGGCGTTGAATAACAATGGAATGTAATAATGTCCGAGTTGGAGCATACGAAAGAAACCATATCCAGCCTGGTCTTGGCTCCTTTGCTCCCGGGTCTGAGCCATACTGGTGAAGTTAGAGGCTGGGATGGCCTGACTTCCCATGCCCACTGGTACATCTCTTTCATGAATTCAAGGCAATCGCGACCTTCCCGCACATTCTCTGGCTCATTATAAAGACACCAATACAGAATCCTGGAGTCATCCCTGAAAGATGAAAGTATATCCTGTAGATATGATTTAAAGTCCTTCCATCTTGTCCTGTCAAACAGGATATCAGAAGAAGGACTCTGGCACCAATGTCCCCCTCCATGGATTCCGGGTGCAGGTTTCGGCTGGACTCCCAAATGCTCCTTGCCCCCACCGTTGGTGCAGAAAGTAAAGGTAACTTTTATCCCATGGGAAGATGCTATTTCCAGGAAACGATTGATTCGGTCCTTGAAACCATTCCTGTCCGCGAACCAAAGATCCTCGTGCAGATATATCCTCACCACATTGAATCCGATGCTCTGTGCAAGAGCCATCTCCTTATCCAGCACTTCAGGGTTGAATGATCCTTCCTGCCATATTTCATATTGGTTGACTGCATAAGTCGGGACGTAGCAACAACCCACCGGCCACTCCTGATTGTTCCACCACCGTCCTGCTTGTTCTTCAGTCCACGGACCGGTAATGGCATCATTGGAACAGGATGATGCCAGGGTAATGGACAGGACTATTATTGACATTATTTTTTTCATCGAATCAAAGATAATCTGCGATACCATTACATCATATGAGTGAAACCGTAATTGAAATCCATATTTCCCATATTGGGAAAAAAGTTACATCGTGCAGGATAGACTAGTCCTTTTGATACTCCATCGGCAGGCAGCCATATACGTTTTTGAAGCACTTGGCAAAATAAGATGGCGAACTGAAACCCACCGCATAGCAGACCTCACTGACTCGCACATTTCCTTTGGAAAGCATATCCGCAGCGACAGACAACCGCTTTGTCCTGATATAGTCATTGGGAGTTGTTCCCAGAAGAGCTTTCAGCTTCCGGTTAAGTGTGCTGTGACTCATGAACAAAGCCTTCTCCAGTTCTTTGTTGGAGAAATCCGGGTCCCCCAGATTCTCCATGATGGAAAGATCCAGACGCCTGATAAAATCTTCATCCCTATCGGGAAGGTTGAACTGGGAAATATCGATTGAGCGATTCCCCTCCCTGTACACCCTCCGGAGAGTTTCCCGGCGGTCTAGCACTCCTTTTATACAAGCCTGCAGGTAATCCATCGAGAAAGGCTTCTCTATGTACATGCTGGCTCCATTTTCCATGCATTTGATTTTGGTTTCCACACTGGAGATGGCGGATAGGACAATGATGGGGATATGGGACAAATCAACATCATTCCTTACTTTCGAACAGAATTCAACGCCACTCATGCCTTCGAGAGCTATATCCGTAAGAATGATATCCACCCGGTTATGCTTCAACAATTCCAGTCCTTTCTCGGCTGAAGGTGAAATGATTACGGAATAATCCAATCTCAACGTCTTCTTGATATATGCCAATAATTCTGCATTATCCTCTACCACAAGAACCAAAGGGAGATTCGAATTTACTTCCTCTACACTTTCACCCTGTCTGGTCTGCTTCGCAGGGACGACTGACGCCTTGAACGGAAGTTTCAGCTCGAAGACAGTTAGATCCGGGTCCGGAACAAGTTCAAGCGTTCCACCATGAAGTTCAGCAAGCTTCCTTGCATAAGGCAACCCGATTCCAAAACTCTGGGAGTAAGGTTTTTTCTCAGAGGAGAACTGCACGAACGGCTTGAATATCTCGCTTCTGCGCGATTCAGAGATCATTGGTCCATCATTGCTTATCCGGATGACCACATTGTCTTCATCGGCCACAGCGGATATCTCTACGAATGAATCAGCATATTTAACAGCATTATCGACTACATTATTGAGAATCTTGAAAACAGCCTCCTTGTCTCCTGTCGTAATGATAGAAGAATCATCATGCTTGAATTTCAACCTCACATTCTTGTCCTTGGCAGTCTCCTTGAAATTGAAGCAGACGAATCCAATCCTTTCTATTATATCGATGTCAGCGGTATCAAGTACATATCCGTGTTTCTCGAGTCTGACAAATTCCAGCAGCTCCTTTACAAGCCGGTCCATATATTCCGCAGAATTGTTTATCACTTCAAGGTCCTCCCGTACGGAATCGGAATATTTCCCGGATTTGATGATTTTCTGCAGCGGGGTCCGGATTAGCGTTAGAGGTGTCTTTATCTCATGGATGATATTTGAGAAGAACGTCATTTTCTCTTCTATCATCTCCTCGTCTTTCCGCTTTTGGAACTCCAGCATCTTTTCATGGTTCCTACGCTTTTCTGCCTTCAGCTCAGCCAGCCCGATGACCGACAACAAAGCACAAAGCAACAGAACGATTGTCAAGATACCCAGTTTGGAAGCCCAGAACCTTGGCCTCACGACTATCGTAATTGGCTCGTGAAAGATATTCGCAACGTTTTCAGATGCAGTATTCCCGATCCTCAAAACATATGTGCCAGCCTTCAGGTTATAATAGTTCGCAGACTTGGAAGCCGACACGTCGCGCCACTGCTGATCATAACCTTCCAGCTTACAAGCCACTCTGTCTGAAGCGGGGAATGGGGAGTCAAGGAGGGCGAACTGGAAGCCAATTGAATTCTCATCAGGCTTCAAGATTATCTTCCTCTGGAGGTCTATATTACCGAATTCCGTAACTGTCTCCCCACCTATCGTCATCGCAGAGACAGTGACATCCGAATATGAATTCACATCCGAGATTGCAGCAGGATCGAAACCAATGAAGCCATTTGCCGACCCAAAACAAATCTGGCCATTGGAAAGGCGTATCCCGGATTTCTTGAAAGAAGCATCAAGAAGGCCGTCAGCCTCCGTGAAAACTTTCACCTCCCCATTGTGTGGAGTATATTCAACAAGCCCATGATCGGTAGAGAGCCAAAGATTCCCCTTTCCGTCAGTTATACCAGTAAAATAAACATCCGTAGGCAAGGAAGGCTTGGAATGAGTACTAAATTCCACGAAAGAATCCCGTTCCCTGTCATACTTGAAGAAACCAGATGTGAATCCTATCACCCAAGGACACCCATCCGCATCTATGCAGATGGATGAAGTCATGTCAGGTATCGCTTCAGAATTCTCCTGCGGACGGTAAATCTTCTGGACTTCACCTGTCTTTAGATTGAAGCTCCAAGCCCCGGAAGAATACGATGCCAGCCACATTGTACCATGATTATCCTCTTTAAAGTCCTCTACCGTCAACGATCCCAACTGCATGATCTTTTCGAACGAATCCGAGCCATAATCATACTTCATCACTCCGACAGTAGTACCGACATAGATATCTCCTATCATCGACTTGTAGATGGTGACCACCCTGTTGTCCTGTGCTTCATCCTGAGCGAAATACTTGTAATACTTGACCTTACCTCCAAGTATGTCATATTGGTAGATTCCACTGTGGGAACCGATCCAAAGATAATCTCCGTCAGCACAGATCGCGTTGATATTATCCGGGATGGTAGGATCATCCAATTTATACAGCAAATCATTATCTGACCTCCTGTACAAAAGTCCAGCGCGTTCTGTAGCGACCCAAAGCGTTCCCGACTTATCTTCAGCGAAATCCTTCACTATACACCCATCAAGCGGCTGCCCGTCAGAAGTACGGTAATATTTCCTGAACTTCTGCTGATAACTACCATAATAATTTATACCGCCATATTGAGTCCCTATCCAGATACCTCCTTTATTATCTGCGATTACCTTGGTGACATAATCATCTGAAAGAGTGAACTTATCAGACTTGTCCTTGCGGAAGATCTTACTCTCCCCATTGGAAAGATTATACCTCACGGCGCCATTAGTCGTGGACATCCAAATGGCATTGGAACCTTCAAGAGCAAGTGCAATAGGACGCGTATCTCCGACGAGGGGGTACAATATACTCGACCGGTTACTGAGAAGGTTGACTTCGACCAGGCCATTTCGCTTGCTGGCTACATACAAAACATTATTTGACTCAGCGCTGAGGCACATACCCTCTATATCGTCACCGGCGAATAAGGCCGTACTCCCTGCGGCATCAAGATCCTCGATCGAAGAGGCAAACTCATCAGAACAGTAAATGTTATCACAATAACGAGCCAGGAACAACCTGTCATACCGATCCACCACTATCCTGTAAATGTCCGTCACAGGAGCCTCTTCAGACAATGGATGGAATGATACTGAATAATCCTTCACATCACACGAAAACAACCCTTGTCCCCGGGAGCTGATCCACATTATGCCCTTGGAATTAGGAGAAATCGCGTATATCCTGTCATTCGGGCAGTCAGGCGATTCACTTAAGGAAGAGAGTGTATTGAAAACATCTTTCCTGTAGTCATATACAACTATTCCATTATCCGTTCCAATCCAAATGTTTCCATTGGAATCCTCGTTGATGACATTCACGAAATCCGATCCGATTCCGAAATCATGCCTGTCATAGTTCTTCATCCTGGTCCCATCAAAGCGGCTGAGGCCCTTGTATGTCCCTATCCAGATAAATCCGCGACTATCTTGGAACATCTCCCGGATACTATCATATGCCAAGCCGGAATTCGCATTGTTGACATGAGTGAATTGCAATCCCTGAGCTGAAACCTGCAGGACTGCACCCAATAATGATAAAATGGTGGAAAGAATGATTTTCCTCATCTAGAAGTCCAGTCTGACATTTTCAGAAAGCAATCTTGAGTGAAGACGGTCGATATCGATATCATGAGTCGATCGACGCTCAAGGACAGCCATTGCCGCAGCGGTACCCGCGGCCTGGCCGGTCACAAAACAAGTCCCGATCTCCCTGGCATCCCAGGCCAGACCATCATCAAAAGAGAAACAGCGACCCGCTACAAGCAGGTTCTGCGTATTTTTCGGAAGCAAAGCCCTATATGGAATCTGCCATACCGGCCTTTTAGCTGGAACAACCTTCTGAGCATTATAGTTGACGGAATCACTCGCTCCACTTAAGCCGATTACGTCATCGTAATGCTTATAATTCATGGAGTCTTCAAGGGTAACCGTATGCATCGCTTCAAGTACACGAGTCACCCTTACGCCAAGTTGGGAAGCAGTATCCAGAAGAAAAACCTCTTCATAACCCGGCTTCTTCTTTATTGCCTCTACCTTTTCGAATATCTCCTTGCGATATTTCACCTGAAGACGTGAAAGATTGAATACATCGAGCCCGTCCTGGTTCCTCTCGCCAACCATATGCATCATCGAAACGCTTGGTATCGGAGTATTCGCCCTTATCCCCCTTATGGCTTCAAATCCAGGAGCTTCTCGATTTATCCTATCGACATTCCCCAGCCTGGACATCAATCCGATGTGATATGGCATCTGGCGGAATTTCTCCCCAGCCCAAGCAAAGACATCGCCATCCCCGGATGTATCCACAACAGCACGGCATCTGATAGCGACCCTACCGCTTTTGCATTCAACGATCAAAGCATCTATACGATCTCCTGACATGTGGACACCTGCAGCTTGACTGAAGTACATCATCTTCACGCCTGACTGCTCAATCATCGTATCCAGGAAATACTTGGCTCCTTCTGGATCGACTGTAGGATCATATCCGCCCGTAGACTTGTTCTTTACATCCATTGCGATTCCCATATCAACCATCTTCCTGCATATTTCGTCGCCGATACCCAGGACGACTTTTTCCGGAGAACCGCCATATCCACGTCCATATGTTGACAGAACCGGGAGGACCTGTCCCCCTATCCATAATCCACCCAAATGATTATACCTCTCGATCAACAAAACGTCGACACCTTGTCTGGCTGCTGCGATGGATGCCGTCACACCGGCAGGTCCGCCTCCAACGACAACCACATCCGCGTCTGCCACCACCGGAATCTGGATTGCAGGCTCAGTTACATAGCCATCGACAGGAAGGTTAGTCCACCCTTTCTTTTCTTTCGCCTTACGATTCTTTGCAGACACCCCAGCCGGCAGAGCGACAGCGATTGACGAAACAACTGAAACCTTCAGGAAATCTCTTCTATCCATATCATCAAAGAATAACAAACTGCAAGTTATAAAAACTTGAATAATTAACGTCCACTTTTCTAAGCAGGTAAACCCAAGGAATATCGCATCCTTGGGTACACAAATCATTATTATCTATCCCACGAGCAATCAATAACCAGGATTCTGGTCCTTATTCTCATCCAACGCAGAATTATACAAGAACTCATTGGTCGGAATCGGCCACCAATATGCCGCATCCTTAACCTCGGAAACATCCGAAACCCTTCCAGCCCTGACCGCATATTCGGCGAGGAGTCCAAGACGCTTCAAATCGAAATATCTTTTACCCACCTCGAAACACTGCTCATAGACTTTTTCCTTCAGAAGCATTTCCATAAAGCTATCTACGGTAGGATAATCAGACAACTTGTAGTCACCTTCCCATTCAGCCTTTGTAGGTTGACCGTAAGCACGACGATGGATCTGGTTGACGGCATCAATGCAGGATGCATCAGGAGCACCCTTTGCTTTGGCCTGAGCCTCAGCATAATAAAGGAGAATATCTGCATAACGGATTGCCGGTACATCCGAGGCTGCGGTCGAACCGGTCGCCTCCCTGTCACGATACTTGATGCAGATCATGCCGGTCTTCGTCTTAGCATTGAGAAGCTTGTTGGTCTTTGGTTCATAAAGCGAATACTGGTACCTCAAGTCATTCTTATCCCATCCGGCTATCACGTTATTATTCTTGTAATCAGTGTAGATTGCAACCGTACCAGTCGTCTTGTTGATTGGATTCGGACTGCACAAGAAATAATAATCCATCGTATTTGTATTCTGCCGGCAGAACTTGAAATAAAAGACTTCTTCCGGTGTAGTCACGACATTTGCACCGTACAACTTCTCATAATCATCGGCGACACTCATTTCCAGCAAAGAATGGTCACCCAGACCGATCGCAGTCCTGGCCGCGTCTGCCGCTGCCTGATAGTTCTTCAGGTACAGGTTCGCCTCGGTCAACAAAGCATATCCAGCAGTTTTATCAGGCCTGCCTGCTTGCTTTGCCTTGTTCGGAAGGTTCTCAGCCGCATAAGCAGCCTCAGCAGCAATGTATTTCCATAAATCTTCGGCACTGGAGCGAGGTTTCTGCGCCCAAGGAGTATCATTCTCGTCAAAGAACGGGACTCCTCCATATAGCTTCACCAGATAGGAATATGAGAAAGCCCTGATAAACCTGGCTTCACCCGTAAGCTCACTATACTCGGTTGGAGTAAGGTCCACATCATCAATCTGCGCCATGACAGTATTGACATAACGGACAGCCCTATAGAGCACAGCCCATGTATCACGTGCATAAGCAACTGCAGATGAAGAAATTCCAGTCTGATAAGAGCTCTCCCAGTTACCCCTTCCATAGCAGTAATCAGAAAGAGATTCGGCAAGGATAGGGATATACCGATTGAAACACACGGAACGGCGTAGCTGAGAGTAACAACCATCGATCATTCCCTGGACCTCATCTGGTCCTTTCAAGAATGTTTCCTGCGCCAGGCTATACGGTTTCTCCTCAAGGATCTCCCAATCTCCGCAAGAAACAGCAGAAAGTGATACTAAGAATGCTATTGCAGCTGATATGATATTATTGGTTTTCATGATCATCTCCTCCATTTTTAAAACTTGATGCGGCAGCCTACTGAATATGTCTTGGCACTTGGATAACCATTGTCATCGACACCTTGCACAAGGGAACTTGCTCCACCCTTGACGTTCACATCGGGATCCCAAAGAGGATAATTGGTGAAAGTCAGGATATTCTGCCCGCTAAGATATACTACTGCTTTCTTGATGTTCTTGTTTTTTACAGAAATCGAATAACTCAGCTCAAGATTCTTAAGCCTCAAGTATGTACCATCGACGACCCACCGGTCAGACATCTTATAGGTCTCATTAGTCCACAGATTAGGGTACTTTGCATCAGGATTGTCCTTGGTCCACCAGTTGCCGATCAGATCCTTGAGCACATTATGGTTTTCAGCATAATCATATGCAAGGGATGCGAGACTCATGGAGTAGAGGTCGTTACCGAACACTCCCTGGAAGAAGGCACTGAGAGTAAGATTCTTCCAACTAACGGAAGTATTGAAATTCAACAAGAAATCAGGATTCGGATTACCGATTATGGTCTTATCGTCCGTATTGAGGTTACCATCCTCATTAAGGTCCTTGTACTTGATATAACCATTCTCATCATATCCATCTTCAAGATAACCGTAGAATGAGAACATCGGCTCTCCTTCCCTCATGATGTTCAACCTGTCGTTGAGGACCAGATTGTCAAGATTTGCGTTTCGGAAGACATCCTTGTGGTTGGCCAGACTCAGCACCTTGCTTCGGTTAAGGGAGAAATTGAACCCTGCATCCCACTTTACAGGACCATCGAGGATTGTCCCATCTACTTGAAGTTCAAAACCCTTGTTTTGTACAGAGCCGATATTCATCAAGCCGGTGGTATAGCCTGAAGATCTCGGGAAATCGACATCACAGAGCAGGTCCGTAGTCTTTTTGTAATATACATCCGCAGTCATGCGAAGCCTATGATCAAAGAATGCAGCATCGATACCCGCATCCGACTGAGACGTCGTCTCCCATTTCAAGTTCCCGTTGTACGCATCAGGTGTCGTGTAACACACCGAGACTTCCTTATTGAATACAGTTGTACGGGTTTCAAGGTTCCTCAAGGAAGAATATGCCGCTACAGCGGTACTTCCTGTCTTACCGTAACCTACCCTGACCTTCAATTCCGATATCCATCCGATAGATTTCATGAAATCTTCCTGCGAAATCCTCCAGGCCAATGCCATGGAAGGGAAATATCCCCATTTATGGCCACGGCTGAACCGGGACGAACCATCTGCGCGCCAACTTGCAGTCAGAAGGAATCTGTTGTCATAATTGTAATTGATCCTTCCAAGGAAAGATATTATCTTCCAATTGGAATAAGAACTACCCGGAAGTCCTTTATTCTCAGCTGCTTCCAAATCAAACACATTGAAGACATCGCTGATGAATCCTGTTGATGTGCCAGTGCTGACTCCCATGGTGGTCTCAGTCTCATACGTCATACCACCCATCAAAGTAATGTGGTGTTTCTCTCCAAGGTTCCTGTCATACGTGATGATGTTGTTTGACTGGATATCCCTTATTTCACTAAGCGAAATGGCAGCCGAGCCAATTGAAGACTCAGTATAGTTCCTAGACGTATAATTGTTTGTCCTGCTGCTTGAATGAGCGATATTCCCGGAGAACTGGATAGTCAATCCTTCAAGAGGCTTCAGGGTAATGCCAGCAGTGGTACGTGTCCGGTCGGTATAGAATTTTCCGGAATGTTCCTTCAAGTATGCGATAGGATTCATTCCGGTCGCAGGCTGGTCAGTAAAATTACTGTACGACCCATCTTCGTTATACGGAGTCGCCGTTGGCGGAAGCAATAGGGAAGCACTGGTGACAGAACTTGCCCTGGATCCAGTCGTGGAACTCATCAGATTCTGGTCCGACCGGCTTACCATGATATTCGAGAAAACCTGCAGCCAATCCCTGACATTATACTTAATATCAGCTCCGATGTTCAGCCTCCGGTAATCGCTTGGCCTGATAATACCTTCCTGGTCGAAGTAGCTGGCTGACAAAGCGCTCTGGATCTTGTTGTTACCTCCCCGTATCGAAATTGAATTGCTTGTTATCGGGGCACTCTTAAACACCTCATCCTGCCAGTCGGTATTCGTCCGGTTCGCAGCGATCTGCTCAGGGCTGAACACTTCCGGAGTACCATTGACAGCTGCTTTGGCATTCAGGTACTCCATATATTCGTTAGCATCGCACATCTCAACCTTCTTTATAAGAGATTGAATTCCGACGCTGCCATTGTATTCGACTTCTATCTTCCCGTCCTTTGCCGACTTGGTCGTGACAAGGATGACGCCGTTCGCACCTCTGGAACCGTAAATAGCGGTGGCAGACGCATCCTTCAATACTTCAATCGACTCAATGTCTTCCGGATTGACGATATTTATCGTTCCGGGGAATCCATTTATAATCCACAAAGGGGCATTGCTTCCCTTAAGCGAATTGGATCCCCTGATCACCACGTTTATTTCTCCTCCAGGCCGTCCATCGTTCTGGATCACCCTGACGCCGGAAACCCTACCTTGAAGGGCAGAAGCACCGCTGAACGTTGTCGTCTGAGTCAAAGTCTCACCCTTGACCTTTGCCACCGAACCGGTCAGGTCCCTCTTCCTCTGGGTTCCGTACCCGATGACGACCAATTCATCAAGATATTCATTTGAAGTCTCCAACTTCACGCTGATCATCGTCTGGCCTTGAACCCCAATCCGCTTATCTGAATATCCGAGACAAGATATCGAGAGCGTAGCATTCTGGGGCACGTTCTCCAGATAGCACCTTCCCTGGCTATCCGTATAAGCGCCAACCGTTGTGCCATCAATGATGACAGAAGCACCAGGGATCGGAGCGTTTTGTTGATCGGCTACCGTAACAGTACAGCGATCGATGTTGTTTTTGTCCTGTGAGAAAGAAGGGAATGAGAAACATGCAAATGCAGTCACACAAACCAAGATTCTCAAAATAAAAGAAGAATGATGCATAATAATTAATATGTTCTGGTCATTTGTTTTCAATGTCGCAAACAAATATATGAAACGCCGGAGAAATAGCCCGAAACAATCGGAATTTCGGGAAAAAGGTTGCAAACTATGTGAAAATATTTTCCATTGAAGATAAAAGACAAAACTTGTATCAAAGAATGCAAAATAATTCACTTTGAGCACCCGCTGTGGCATCATTATCCGCTTTTCGCTAATTTTGCAATCAATGGAAAAACACATAAACATATTGCTGTTGACGATACTTTCCGCGGTAGCTTGCAGTCGCAATACTATTGAAGTAAAGCCTTTCGGCAAGTTGGAATCAGGAGAAGAGACGCATTCTTTCCTCCTGAAGAACAAGTCAGGAGCCTCCATGCTCCTTTGCGATTACGGGGCAAGGATTGTCAGCATCTCCGTACCAGACCGGAACGGTGCGCTGGATGATGTAGTGGTTGGATATGGAGATATCGACCAGTTCGAGAAGGGAGACAGGTTCATAGGATGCATAATCGGAAGATACGGAAACAGGATAGACAGCGCATCATTCACTATCGACGGCGTCCGATATCAAGTGACTCCCAATGAAAGTTATAATGGAGTCCCTGTCCAATTACACGGTGGCCCGAAAGGATTCGACCGGTTCATTTGGAGCGCAGAGACCTTTTATGAAAAACATTGCCAAGGCGTAAGGTTCACCAGGACAAGTCCCGACGGAGAAGAAGGATTTCCTGGAAACTGTTCAGTCTCCGTAACTTACAGATGGACGGACGACAATATCTGCAAGATTGAATACCAAGCAACCACGGACAAGGCCACCGTCATCAATCTTTCTAATCACACATATTTCAATTTAAGGGGCTCCAAGGGCGGATATGCCATGGGACATCTGCTCTGTATCGAGGCTGACAGTTGCATACAGAACAATACGCATTACTGCCCGGATTCCGTATTTTCAGTATCGGGAACTCCTTTTGACTTCCGCGAGCCAAACCGGATTGATTTCAGGATCAATGAGCCTTCCAGACAACTTGAAATCATGAAAGGCATGTCAGCCTGCTGGAAAATAAGGGATTGGGACGGTAATCTGAAAAAGATAGCAAGACTGGAAGACCCTGAAAGCGGGCGGGTAATCGAAACATGGAGCACGGAACCCGGATTCCTGGTATATACCGGAAGGTGCTTTGATCCTTCGACCTATCACGGTAAATATGGTCCCATTGAGAAATACGGAGGGCTACTTCTTGAGACGATACACTTCGCAGATTCACCCAATCAACCCAGGTTTCCCAGTACATTGCTAAGGCCTGGGATGACATACCGTTCATCAACCGAGTGGCACTTCATTACCTCGGATGCACATAAAGGATCAAAAACATCAGAATGAATACTAAAGGAATCCACTCAGCCAAAACAGGTTTGCTCGCAACCATGCTGTTTGTTGCCATATCTTCGCTATCATGCGATAAATCAGGCGAGAATGAGAAGAATCAAGGCAAAGCCGGAGAAAGCACACCCTTTACATTCAATGCAGACACACAGGATGGTGCTGGCGATTGGGTTACGAAATGGCGCATGGGAGACATCATCTATGCTGTTACGGAAGACGGGACATGGGGGAAAACCGAAAACAGCGACCTCAATGGTAAATCAATTGCCGAATTCGCATACTCTGAGGAAGGATTCAAGACCAAGGCCACCATTCCGGAAGGAACCCACACGTTCAATCTGATCTATTCAGGGAATGCGCAGAAGACTCTCCACCGGGGGGCTGGAAGCAAGAACAACCTCGCTGCAAACCAAGTCCAGGACTGCAATAATCCCACCGCGCACATCAAGAACCATGATGTCATTGCCGGCCAAATAGCGGATTTGAAGACACCGGCTTCAGAAACGATCAATGCAAGAATGTTCCATGTCTATTCCCTGGCGAAGGTCACTTTGATAAACATGACTTCAAAGACATTTACCCCAAAATCCTTAAGCATGGAAGCATCGACAACCCTGGCCGGTCTTCATTCCATCATTTATCAGCAAACCCCATCGGCAGAATATTTGTCCGAAGGTTCAAATGAGATTTCACTGACTCTGCTCAATCCCAAGGAACTTAAAAGGAACGAATCCTTTGACGCATACGTCATCATGTCTCCAATTGCCAACTATTCAGGAAACCTGACATTGACAGTCACTGACACCGACAATAACTCCTACTCAAAGAAATTATCTTTCAACAACAAAACCTTCGCTGCCGGCCATCAGGAGAATATAATATGCGAAGTAAAGGAAGATATCGAATGGGGAGAGCCACTGCGGGTTTGTGAAGGAAGCTACGGCAGGATGCACCGGCTCAATGACGGAAGGCTCATGCTGGTATACAGTACGGGAGCGGCAGATGAGAAAGACGCATGTGCAAGGTTCTCAAGCGACATGGGACAAAGTTGGTCGGAAGAGACCATTGCAATCAAGTCATTCGTTGCAACGTTCGGTTCCGAGAGTACCCCTGTCAGGTGTGTCAATACCGAATTCCTTCAGCTCAGCCCGACACATCCTTCGCATCCGAACAGGATCATCTATGCTGTGAACTTGCGTGCAATGGACAACAAATCAAGCATATACCCGATATGCATAGCTTGCTCCACATCTGATGACAATGGATATTCATGGAGCGAGCCAAAGATAATCTATGAATCACAACGCTGGAATACCGACGTTGCCAAAGGAGCCTGGGAACCATTCGTCAACGAACTCCAAAACGGCAAAGTACAAGTTTACTTTACCGACAACACCCCATACTACAAGTTGTATGACTCGGGTGAGTTATCGGATAATAACAGGAGGGGGAACAATATCTCAGTAATAGAATCGGAAGATGGAGGAGATTCCTGGAACGATTACAGGATCGTCTGCCATAGCGAAGGAGGATGGGACGGGATGGCTTCAGTAATACAATATCAGGAGAACATGTATCTTGCCATCGAGCATAAAGACAAAAGGGGCGAAGAAAGCATGTCCATCCAGTTGATTAAGAACTCGCTCGGTTCGAATTGGGCCTCCATTGAGACGTCAAACAGCAAGAATAGATTCTATCCTTTCGGACATCCGGACGGCTTTGATGAAGGGGCTCCTTATATCGTTCAGACTGAGAACCATATCATCATCAGCTGCCAATGTGCGGAAGGAGGAGAAACTACTGATAACCTTGTGGCTGAGGTAAGATCGATCGGAAAGAAAGAGATCGATGAAGACGGCTTGTTCCCGGACAGGATGAAATCAAAGTCCCGTCCGATGGCATCTGTCATCAAGACAGTCAGCACAGTCTCGAAGAAGACTGCAAAATGGAATTCCCTCTGCCCACTTCCAAATGATGAGATCTACCTGGTAAGCGAGCACCGTAATGCCATCTATATTGTAAAAGGAAAGATAGCGGAATAGCTTCCCTATTCCGCCGCCCCTTTGCGCTGGGACTGGGTGAAATTGATAATGAAGCCGGTGAGGCTGTCTGAAGCCTCGAGGCCGAACTTCTTGCGAAGACGATAGCGGGCAGATTCAACTCCCCTGGTGGTGAGATTGAGGGTGTTCGCTATCTCCTTTGTAGAAAGGTTCATCCGAAGCAGGGCACAGAATCGCAGGTCAGCCGAAGTGAGGCTCGGATAAGCATTCTGGAGTTTGACGAAGAACTTTTCGTCCATCCTGTCGAGATTCCTGCGGAACATCTCCCAGTTGTCGTCATCGATTGCCAATCCCTTGGCAGCCATCGTGGCCAGTTCGTTATCTTTGTCCTTCAGGGCGGATTCAAGACGGGCTTTTTCCGCCTGCACTCCATAAAGAGACTTCAGGTACGTTACCAAGCGCTCGGCAAGGATCACTCCTGCCGCTCCAAGGAGGAGATATAGCAGGATCATCAGGTTGCTGAGGAACCAAGGCCTCTTTATCACGAAGGGAACCTCAATCGAATCCAGCACCTCGTCCTGGTCGCAGATCCGGGCTTCGAATGTGTATGTCCCCGCCCTGAGTCCGTAGAAATCGTGCTGCATCTTCAAGGCTCCGTTGCTCCACTTGTCGGACAGCCCGACCAGACGCGACTGCATCGACAGGTTATCGCTTATATAGCGTGGATACCGAAGGAGGATCCTCACCGAATTGAAGCCCGGCCTGAACCTGTGTTTCGGGTCCTGGAGAACGTCCTGGACTTCCTGGTCCTTGTTCTGGGAGCTCAGGCTGAAGAGAGACAGATCCGTCTCGTAACCGGCCCTGGAGACAGGGTTGTCCGCAATCCTGATGACCTGGTTGGCCAGGCAGAGGTAAGACACCCTCTCCTCCGAGTCATACACCATCGAGGAATTTTCCTCGAAATATTCGCCGAACAGGCTATAGTCGATATCCCTCAACTGCCTGAAGGCATTTCCCTCTACCTTGACTAGCACAGCCTGATCGTCCCCGACGAACCAATAGTTCCTGCCGTCAGCCGGGATGACATCGTGGACTCCCTTCAGGCCGGAAAGAGACGAGTTCATGAGCTCTGAAGGGACGAACTTTTCCTGCATCTGCTCATAGATGAAGAACTCCTCTCCGTTATATGAACAAATCGCACCGTTGACTTTGAACAATGGGAACAGGCGGTCCTTCACTCCGCCAAGTTCGTTGAACTCGACGATTTCCTCAATCCTGGTCAAGGAATCGTCCAGCGTAATCTTCCTCAGTCCCCCATGGATGTGCTGGCACCAGATCTGGCCGCTGTTATCCACCTCTACACGGCGCGAGAGCGATACTCCGTCGATGCTGTTCCTGAATGTCCACTTTCCCCCGTCCGACTTCTGGTATATGTTCAAACCATTGTAGGATCCTTCGACAAGGTAAACATTGCCGTCTGAAAGATACGCCCTCTTTATGCAGAAAGAGCCCCGTTTCCTGCCGGGACGCAATTCCTTGTAAGCATTCTCCCCTACGACGGAAAGAGTACCGGTGTTGTTGCCGGCTAGGATCTGGCCGTCGAAAGCCTTGACATACCAGACCTGTTCCTTCTCGCTGGTGAGGCATTTGAGCCTTCCCCCTGAATAGACGAACAATCCCTGGTTTGTGGCCGCATAGAAACGTCCGTCATAGTCCAGGACGTCGTAGACCATGCCGATGTCTTCATGGTATGGCTTATACCTCGCTATTTCAGAGTTATTTTGAATCAAAGAGACACCATCATCCAAAGCGACCCAGACGTTATTGTCACGGTCGCAGGTGAAACCCAGCACCGTGTTGTTCTGGAGGCCGTTTCCGGTATCGGCCACCCACTGCAGATGCCCGAGAGAGTCGCATGCGAACACTCCCCCGGTCGTGGATCCAAGCACGAAAAGGCCGTCACGAGTCTTGCAACCACGGTTGAAGGTATTCGTCCTCAGCTTGTCTTCAAAATCTGTCACAAACGGAGAAACCCTGCCGTCCTTGTGCCATATCTTGATCCCTTGGTTGAATGTAAGCAGGAGGACATCGTCTTCCCCATAAGGAAGAGCGGCAACGACCTGATGGCCCTGGCCAAGATAGCCGATTAGTTCCTCGGCCAAAGTCCCGTCATCATGCACATGGAAGAAGCCTCCATCAATCTGCTGCGAAAAGAGCTTTCCCCTGACATTGAAAAGATTGAGTGGGATTATTCCTTGACGGGGGATGACTTTCTCTCCGTCAAAGACGAAGAAAGCTCCGAAGGATTGGAAGATGATGGATCCGTCGGCGGCCTTGCAGATATTCCAGACTTCTTCATCTCCGAAGCTGTCGCGCTCGAACATGCCGGAAAGGGAAACATACTCTTCAGCTTTGCGGTCCCAGTAGCCGAACTCACGGTAGGAGCCGATGTAGATCCGCTCTCCATCAGCGAAGACGAAGCGGATGCTGTTGCCATCTGCTAAGTCATAGCTCCGCCAGGAGTAGCCGTCAAACTCAAGAAGGGACCTGTTGTTGCCGATGAATACCACTCCGTCATCCGCCTGGCACACAGACCAGTTCTGCTTCGAAGCATGGCTGTCCCTTGCAGACCAGTTCCGCACGATCGGGCTGAACGGCAAGCCCTCCGCCCCCGCTATCAAGCAGGACATCAGCAGGAATATGGACAAACAGAGTCGCTTCATTTAATCTGCAATGGCGGATTTGATGGTGGAGACGATGTATCGGATGTCGTCGTCGGTGACGAGCGGGCCGGCAGGAAGGCACATCCCGACCTTGAATATTCCTTCGGAAACGCCGTTGACATAGGCTGGAGACTCCTTGTACACCGGCTGCTTGTGCATAGGCTTCCACACAGGACGAGCCTCGACCTGTGCAGCGTCCAGGAAGGCGCGCATAGCCTCCACGTTAGTATTCGGCTCGCAGTCAGTATGGGCAGAACCCGTGGCGTGGATAACTCCGGCGGCGCCGCCGATGGCCTTCGTCACAGCCGAAGCATAGGCATTCTCCTGACCCTTGACCTTCAGGCCAGGATCCAGGGTGATCGTGCAGAGCCAGAAGTTCGAATCGAAACGGGCGTCAGGAGCCTTGTGGACCTTTATTCCAGGAATATCGGCCAGAAGCTCCTCGTAAAGAGCCTGGACGTGCTTGTGGTGCGCAATGTGTTCATCCAAAACCGTCATCTGCCCCCTGCCGATTCCGGCACAGACATTCGAAAGACGATAGTTGTAGCCGATGGCCTCGTGCTGGTAATACGGATACCCTTCGCGAGCCTGTGTGGCGTACCAGAGGATCTTGTCCTTGGCAGCCTTATCCTCACAGACCAGAGCCCCGCCGCCGGAAGTCGTGATCATCTTGTTGCCGTTGAAAGACAGCACCCCGAACTTGCCGAAAGTGCCGAGCACTCTCCCCTCCCAGCGGGAGCCGAAGCCCTCCGCAGCATCTTCTATCACAGGAATATCGTACTCCGCCGCGATCTCCATAATCCTGTCGATGCGGTACGGCATACCATAGAGAGCCACCGGGATTATGGCCTTCGGCTTACGTCCAGTCACAGCAATGCGGTCCGCGATAGCCTTTTCCAGAAGGTCCGGATCCATATTCCAGGAATCAGGCTCCGAGTCCACGAAGACCGGAGTCGCTCCGAGGTAGCGGACCGGGTGCGAGGAAGCGCAGAAGGTGAAGCTCTGCACCATCACCTCATCGCCGGGACCCACCCCGCACGCAATCAGCGCCAGATGCACCGCCGACGTTCCCGACGCCAGAGCCACCACCTCACGGTCCGCGCCTGTGAACCTCCTCAGATCCTCCTCGAACCCATTCACATTCGGTCCGAGCGGAACCACCCAATTAGTGTCAAACGCCTCCTTGATGAACCTCATCTCATTGCCCGACATATGCGCCAAGCACAAATAAATCCTGTTTCGCATTACATGACCATTCTACGCGCGTAAAAATAACAAAAAAACATCGATATCCGGGTAATATCGATGTTTTCCAAGAAAATATTCAACACGAACCATCAGGAAACCGGACCGGAATAGACGACCCTGATGTCGCCGTCAGCGCCGAAGAAAAGTCCAAATAATCGAAAATGTATATACCTTTGTTAAAACTCACAAAACATTGCGCAATGAAAAAGTTCTTTCTCCTTATTCCGTTATGCCTGATGCTTGCA
>JBGVAE010000018.1:0-28748 GCA_045224215.1 Candidatus Cryptobacteroides sp.
AGGAATGAATGTCTTCCTCCCCCTCCAGGACTACTGCGTCCATGGAATCGAAAATGTAGAGAACGGCCATCCGAGTCAGTAACTTTGCCCGTGAGCCTTGTCTGGGCAAAAACGGATGCCGTGGCGAGCAGGAAGCCAGCCAGGACAAGCGTCGAGAGTCGGATAAAATCTTTCATCAGTATTATGCTATTTTGATGTGTTGGCTATTTGGGACAGTATGGTGCCGATCTGGTACAGACCGCGAGGGACGTGGAAGCAGCCTTTCCACTTGCCCCCCTTGAGCGGAAGGAGTACCTCTCCCCGGCGGTTGAGATAACCGAACCATTCAGGGTACTCCGGATCCTTGAAGCGGGACCACAGGTATTCATCCAGCTTTAGGAACCAGTCGAGTGCTTTCTGGTTGCCGGTGAGCTGGTAACCCTTTATCATCGTTATCGCGCTTTCGATATGGACCCACCACAACTTCTGGTCCCATTCCAGTTCCTGTGTAGGATGCCCTTTCCGGTCCATGAAATAGAATATGCCTCCATATTCCTTGTCCCAGCCGAAGTCAATTACGTTCAGGGCTATCTCCATGCTTTTGTCGATGATGTCCTGCCGACCCAGTCTCGTGCCCAGGTTCATCATGAACCATAGGGCCTCCAGGTCGTGTCCAGGATTGACCTTGCGTCCTTCGAAGCAGTCCAGCAAGGTTCCGTCCGGAGCCAGATTCTCCACCATTACACCAAGGTCGGGCTGGTAGAATACATCGAACACTTCGTGCAGGGCTTCTTGGATAGTCCTCTCGAGCAGATCCTTGTCTTCTATGATCGGCTCCACTTCGAGCGCCATGTTGCAAATGATCATCGGTAACGCGAAATCCTTCATCGGTCGTGTCCCTGGAACCGATTTGGACCACACCCCTTTCGGGTTCGAACGGCGCTCCAGGATGCGGGCGAAGGTCTTCCTGGCAATTTCGGCATAGTGTTCGTCACCAGTTGCCACAGCCAACTGGGCGAATGCCATGCATGCGAAAGTATTTGAGAAAATGTTGTAAGGATATATCAGTGGTTTACCTTCGCGTGTGAGGGAGAAATAGAAATCGTGATTGCCGTCATGGCCATATTTCTCCAGGAATTCAGCGCCTTGCCTGGCACATGAAAGCCAGTCCGGATTCTTCTCCACTTTGTTGTAGAGCATTGCGAACATCCATATCTCCCTGCCTTGAAGCCATACGAACTTGTCCGTGTCGAACACGCTGCCGTCACGGTCCAGGCAGGTGAAGTAGCCACCATACTCCTTGTCCTGAGACTTCTCTAACCAGAAGGGTAAAACGCTGCAGTACAATTCGTTATTGTACTTTTTCGAGAGTAATTTGAATTCTTTTCCCGTCATAGTGCTGTTGATTGTCGAAAAAAGTTTCTAGTCTTTCTGGAACAAATTTACAAAATATTATTAATTTACCAATAGTTTTTAACGATTTGTTAAAAACTTCCTTTGCATTGAAAACACTTTTTCTTATCTTTGTGTGACAATCAATGACATGACTTCGTTTTTAAATGATATAGACGGCCATTATGCCTCGGAGAGAAGGGCGATTTTGAATCTTTGTGTCAAAGGTTCGGTTTTCTCCCTCGCAGACCTTGCGAAAGAACTGGATGCCAGTATCCCAAAGATATCCCGTGTCGTAGGGGAACTGGTGGAGATGGGTTATCTTGCAGAGAGGGGTAAGCAAGAATCTGCTTCCGGCAGGCGCCCGAGCATGTATGGATTGAATCCCGAGGCCGGATATTTCGTGGGGATTGACGTCGGGCAGTCATCGTTGTCCGTTGCTGTGACCGATTTCCCGGGCAGGGTCGTCCATATCGATCATCTTCTCCCGTATAAGCTCGTCAATACCGAAGCATCGGTGCTGGAAATGTGCAGGAAAGTCATGGATTCCCTCAGGAAATCGGATGTGGACATATCCAAGGTCCGTTCGTATGGAGTGAACCTTACCGGCCGTGTGAATCACAATAGCGGAGTCAGTTACAGTTATTTCATTGATGAGGAGAAGCCTATCCGCAAGATACTCGAGCAAGGTTTCGGGGAAACGGTTTCCGTGGAGAACGACTCTCATGGGATGGCTTATGGTGAGTATATGAGCGGTATTGCCGGGGATGCCGGCAACATTTTGTTCCTGAACGTCGGCTGGGGGCTTGGCATGGGGATGGTGCTGGATGGCGGAATGTTCTACGGAAAATCCGGCTTCTCAGGTGAGGTTGGTCACTTCCCGATGCTTGACAACAACCAGAGGTGCCGTTGCGGAAAGATCGGTTGCCTTGAAACCGGAGCGTCTGGATTTGCCCTGCACCGGCTGGTCATGGAGCGCATCCGCCAGGGGCAGGCCTCCTCGCTTACGGAGAAATACAACAAGGGGGAGGATGTTTCCCTGGACGATATCCTCGATGCAATCAGGAATGAGGATGTGGTGGCGATAGAATGCATAGAGGAGGTTGGGGCGACTCTCGGCAGGGCCGTGGCGGGCCTTATCAACATATTCAACCCGGACATGGTGATCGTCGGAGGACGCCTTTCCGCTGCCGAGCGCTACCTGATGCCTCCTCTGAAGTATGCAGTGAACAAGTATTCGCTCAATCTTGTCAACAACGACACTATAATCAAGGCCTCGCGCCTGAAGGAGACCGCCGGAGCGATCGGCGCCAGCCTGCTTGCGAAGAGCCGGATGCTGAACTACTAATATTCACATATATGGAGAACAGGCGATCTTTTTTGAAGAAGGGTGCTATTGCAGTCGCATCGGCCCCGCTTCTGGCATCATGCAAGAATCCGCAGGACAGGGACAAGTGGGGGATAGAAGCCGACCCCGACGTTGAGAGCACCATTCTGGTTCCCAAGGCAGACGCATTGCCGATAACCGGAACTTTCCTGGACGAGATATCACACGATATCCCGCACCAGAATTGGGGTGAGCGTGAATGGGACCGCGATTTCCGATACATGAAGGATATCGGTATAGACACGGTGATAGACATTCGCTGCGGCTATCGCAAGTTCATAACCTATCCTTCGCCTTATCTCTTGGGAAAAGGTTGCTACATGCCATCCGTTGACCTGATCGACATGTTCTGCCGCCTTGCGCAGAAGTACGGGATGAAGTTCATGCTCGGCCTGTATGACTCGGGAAAGTACTGGGACACCGGCGACATGGGCTACGAAGTTGAGGCGAACAAATATGTGATTGACGAGATTTGGGAAAGATACGGCAGCAAGTATTCCAGCTTCGGTGGCTGGTATATCTCAGGAGAGATATCCCGTGCCACGAAGGGAGCTATTGAATCATTCCGTACGATGGGACGCCAGTGCAAGGAAGTATCCGGAGGACTTCCAACGTTCATCTCCCCATGGATAGACGGCAAGAAGGCTGTCAGTGCCGCCAGTTCCTCGCTGACGAAGGAGCAGGCCGTCTCGGTGCAGCAGCATGAGAAGGAGTGGGACGAGATATTCGATGGCATCCATGAATATGTCGATGCCTGTGCTTTCCAGGACGGGCATATCGACTATGACGAACTGGATGCTTTCTTTACTGTGAACAAGAAACTTGCGGACAAGTACGGGATGAAGTGCTGGACTAATGCGGAGAGTTTCGACCGGGACATGCCGATCCATTTCTTCCCGATCAAGTTCGACAAGCTCCGTCTCAAGCTGGAGGCCGCGAAGCGCTGCGGTTATGACAAGGCGATAACATTCGAGTTTTCACATTTCATGAGTCCTCAGTCCGCATACTTGCAGGCAGGAAACCTGTATGAGCGCTATCGGGAGTACTTTGGCATCTCCTAGACCCGCAGGAACTTCAGTGCGCGGAGGACCAGTCCAGGGAGAGGTTTGCGGCGGTTGCGTTTCATGAAGTTGAGGAAGATCGCCGGCTTCTTGGAGATCGGGATGCGATAGGTTTCGACGAGTTCGATGAGGGTCCCGTCAGGATCTTCCACGTAGGCGAAGCGTCCGTCCGTGGTGTCCATCTTGAAGTCTGTGCCGCTGTCGCACACGAATTCCACTCCGCCTTCGTGCAGGAAGGCTTTGAAATCATCCATGTAACACACTTCGAAGCAGATCTGGATGAATCCCGGATCACCCCAGAGCCTGCCTTCGAATATCTTGTTAGGCACTCTGTCAAGGGCCTGGAGCAGCTCTATGTGGGATGTCCCGTAAATCGGAGACAATGCTCCTTCGAACGGCTTCGACCTTCCGAGAAGCACCCTGCGGAACCGTCCATCGCCGCCCGGCGTTCCGACAAGGTCCTGGAACTTGCCTGTGGCATCGTAGATGACGGTGTCATATCCATAGAAAGAATCGTAATAATTCATTGACCTCTCCATGTCGGTCACTCCGATGCAGCAACCGTCCACACCTCCGATCGGATAATCCTTGAGAGGGAACAGGACGTAGCTGTCGCTGACGATGTCGAAGACATTGCCGTAAGGGTCCGAGACGAAGAAATGCCGGTTCCCGTCCGGGGAGGAAACAATCTCTGAGAGCATCCTGGCCCCATCCACGGCAGCGAGGTGTCCGTATGCCCTGGAAACATCGTCCGTCTTGAGCCGGCAAACCGATATTCCCAGATCTCCCAGCTTGATAGGGAAGGAAGGCTTGGTGATCGGACTGTCCTTCGGCTGCCAGACTTCGAAACCGGAGCCTCCCTTGAGGTTGCAGGCCAGGATTGCACGCCTCCCGCGAGGTTTCCCCCCGGTGTAAGGTAGCATCCTTTCGGCAACCCCGTCGTCGTCGACGACCTTGATGTCGCAACCGAAAGCTTTGATGTACCAGTTGTATGCCTGCTCGGCATCCTCGATGCCGACTCCGACCTGCTGCACTCCGCAGAGGAATGACTTGTGACCTTCCATTTCCGTTTGTTATGTTGCCTTTACCCTGCCTGCAATCTTGAAAAACAGGCCTGGGAACCATTTCTTGATGTAAACCATGATCAGTTCGATGCCGCCGATCAGTTTCCTGTGCCGCCTTCTCGCTATAGCCCTGACCGCTTTCCTCGCACATTTCTCCACGCTGATACCGTTGGCCTGTCCGTCGTCCATCACTCCGTGCTTCTCACCTTTGCCGTCCAGGGCGCTCTTGCTGATAGGAGTATTGACCCTTCCCGGAATCAGGAAGGTGACCCGGATGTTCTCGTTCTCAAGCTCGAGAGACTCGAAAAAGCCGAAAAGGGCATGCTTAGCAGCGCAGTATGCAGACCTTAGCGGAAATCCGAAAAGCCCTGATATGGAAGTCGTTACTGCAATGGAGCAATGCTCCTGCGCCTTGATGAGCCTCGAAAGTTCCTTGGTGAGCCTTACAGGGCCGAAGAAATCGGTCTCCATTATGGCACGGTCCACTGATGGCGCTGTCTCGAAGGCAGTGGAACGTTGTGAGATCCCGGCATTCAGGACCAGTACGTCCAGGGCTGGGGCATCGAATGAAGCGGAGAAGCCGGTTATCGAGCCTTCGCTTGCCATGTCCACGATGTATGCCCGGGCCGATGCCGCCCCTGCCGACATGCATTCTTCACAAACCTCCAGGAGACGTTCCTTGTTCCTGCCAGTCAGGTACAGGTTTGCATGCCTTGACGCGAATTCACGCGCAATACCCGCCCCGATACCGGAACTGGCACCGGTTATGAGGATATGTTTGCCTTCGAATTTGATCATGCTGGTTTCAAACATGACAAAAATACTGAATAAAAGTCGTTTTCTGATATCATTTCGTCTTATTTATTGGTATATTTGTGAACATGAGACCTCTGTTTCTAACCTTTTTCGCTTTTTTCCTCCCCTTCCTGGCATATTCACAGGAAAATTGTCGGGGCAAGTGTCCGTGTGACGGTTGCTCGGGGGATCAGGTGAAGACAGTCGCAATACTCGGAGATTCATATTCTACCTTCCAGGGTTACATACCTGACGGCAATGCATATTGGTATTATGTCCCTGAGAAGCCGGAACCGGAGAGGACTGACGTCACAAGCGTCACCCAGACTTGGTGGTGGACTCTTACCCATAGTGAAGGATACCGGCTCGGTGTCAACGATTCCTATTCAGGAGCCACCGTTTCCTACACCGGCTATGACGGCGCGGACTATTCGGACCGCAGTTTCATCACCCGCCTCCCAAGGCTCGGTGACCCTGACATAATCCTCATCCTCGGCGCGATCAACGACAGTTGGGCCGGGGTGGAAATGGGTGAATATGAATACGGTGCGGTAGAAAGAAAGGCTCTGTATACCTTCCGCCCGGCATTCGCTACCTTGCTCCGGAAGTCTCGCGAACTCTATCCGGAAGCTGAGATTTGGTTCATCCTTTCAGACGGGCTGCGGGAAGAACTGAACGAATCCGTACACGTGATCTGCAACCATTACGGCATCCCATGCATAGACCTCCAAGGAATAGAAAAGCGTATGGGGCATCCAACCGTGAAGGGGATGGAATCTATAGCGGAACAAGTTTTGGGACGTCTTGATAATCATTAATAGTAACACGGATATATGAAACTCAGAAGCATCATTTCCCTGACGGCGGCCCTGGCCGCTTCCGCCGTAGTGACCATGTCCTGCGGCTCATCGAAAGAAGTATCCTGCAAGCTTTCTGAACCTCTCGATCCTTCGGCATGGGATTGTTCGCAGTGGATTTCAGCCGCCAATGCCCCTGTCCTGACCGGGAAGGTCGTCAATGGCGACGAGATAACCTGCCGTTCGGCAGACGGGGCCAGCTGGTTCGTCGCTTCGGTGGCCAACGACAAGAAAGTCAAGTCTGCCAGATGGATGACCACGGGGCTGGGAGTATATGAACTGTACGTGAATGGAAAGCCGATTGGCGAAGAGATCCTGAAACCGGGATTCACTCACTACCAGAAAACCAAGATCTCATTTACTTATGACGTCACCGGTGTCTTGGACACCAAGGCCGGCCACGAGAACGAACTCGCAGTCCAGGTGACCCCGGGTTGGTGGGCCGACAAGATTTTGACTCCAGGCGGTCACGAGGGAATGATCGGCAATAAATGTGCTTTCCGGGGAGTCCTGGAGTTGGTTTACACCGACGGGACAGTCAAACTCTTCGGGACCGACTGCGACAACTGGAAAGCCGGCATCGCCGGCCCGGTCAAGCATGCCGCCATATTCGACGGAGAGGAATATGATGCCAGGGAACTTCCTGGATATGCAACCCCTGAGAAGCTCCTGAAACCGGAGGTCAATGAAGAATTCGCCGGCAGCATATTCCCTACCGACGGGGCTGAAATCTATCTCCGCAGGGACCTCGCGATGTCCCCTGTCAAGGCATATTCCTGGAACGGGGTGGAGGGAGAAAGCGGGGAGGAATATGGCAAGGTCAAGATAGTCAAGGAGTTCTCCGCCGGCGAGACTATGACCGTCAACCCAGGTGAAACCCTCGTGGTCGATTTCGGCCAGAATGCATCGGCAGTGCCATCCTTCCTGTTCAAGGCGGCGGCCGGTACAGTCCTGACATGCTTGCCTTCCGAGATCCTGAACGACGGCAACGGAGCAAGGAGCCGCGGTATGGATGGCCCTGAGGGCAGCTGCCACAGGCTCAACTTGCGCACCCCGGTGAACGGAATGCGTATCTTATATACCTTCGCCGACAGCAAGGATTTCGTTTCTTACTATCCTCACTGCACCTTCTTCGGTTACCGTTATGTTTCCGTAACGGCTGACGGACCTGTCGAGATCAAGTCGATCGAATCCATACCTGTGACTTCCATATCCAAGGAGATGGAGATCGGTCGTATCAAGACCGGGAATGAGCTGATTAACAAGCTCATATCCAATACAATGTGGGGACAGAAGTCGAACTATCTTTCAGTCCCTACCGATTGCCCTCAGCGCAACGAGCGCCTTGGATGGACGGCCGACACGCAGGTTTTCACCGAGACAGGTACGTTCTTCGCCAATACCGACAGGTTCTTCCACAAGTGGATGCGTGACATGAGGGATACCCAGAGCGAGGTCGGAGGATTCCCCGGAGTCGCCCCTATGGCACAGTACGGTGCTACGCCTGACAACATGATGCGTCTGGGATGGGCGGATGCCGGTATCATAGTCCCATGGACCATCTGGAAACAGTTCGGCGACAAGGAACTGGTGGATGAGAACTGGGAAGCCATGGAAAAGTTCATCAACCACATTGCCGACACCAAGTATGACCACGAGACCCTTGGCGAAGAGAACGGCCATTACCAGTGGGCTGACTGGTTGAGCTATGAAGCTCTCGAAAGCAACGGAAGGGGTGGGTTCTCTAAGGATGCTTCCGGAAAGTATCATCCTCTGCCTGAGGCTATTATCTACTGGAGCTACCTTGGGGCTTGCTATTGGGTGATCGATGCAGGGATGATGCGGGACATGGCCGCTTCCACCGGACGTGATGCCACCCGATACCAGGAAATGGTCGATGAAGCCAAAGCTTACATAAAGGAAAAGTTCCTCAATCCGGACGGTACCTTCAAGCTTGATATCCTCAATACGATGCAGACTCCGGCTCTCTTCGCACTGAAGAACGATTTGGTGGAAGGGAAGGCCAAAGAGGCCATGATCGCCCGTCTGCGCCAGAATTTCACAGACCACGGGAATTGCCTCCAGACAGGTTTCCTCGGCACTTCCATTTTGATGGGCACTCTGACCGAAAACGGCATGTCCGACATAGCCTATGAGCTTCTTTTCCAGCGCAAGAATCCTAGCTGGCTGTATTCGATCGACAACGGTGCGACCACGATCTGGGAGCGTTGGAACAGCTACACTCTCGAGAACGGAATGGGCCCTAAGGGCATGAACAGCTTCAACCACTATGCTTATGGCTGTGTCTGCCAGTGGCTTTGGGAGACTGCTGCAGGAATCGCCGCCGATCCGGCCGACCCCGGGTTCAAGCACATCATCATGAAACCGGTCCCTGACAAGCGGCTGGGATCCCTTGATGCTGAATATGATTCAGCCGCCGGAACCATCAAGAGCGCCTGGAAGTTCGAGGGTGACAAGTGGATATGGAATTTCACTGTTCCGGAGGGAGCTACTGCCACCGTCACCCTTCCTGGAGAGACCGACAGCAAAGATTACAATAGCGGAACCTACCGCGTGGAAAAAGACTTTTAGTTTTGGAGAAGATAGTATCAGCGATCAACAATGTCGTCTGGAGCCCCGTCCTGGTGGTGCTCCTGGTCGGAGCGGGCCTGTATTTCTCGATCCGTACCAAGTTCGTCCAGGTCAGGCGTTTCGGACTCATGACCAAGCTTCTGTTCGGGAAGAAAGACAGACCTAAGGAGAAGAAGGGAGTCTCTTCTTTCGAGGCTTTCTGCATCGCCCTATCCGGCCGTGTCGGTACAGGAAATATCGTAGGAGTCGCGACTGCGATAGCGCTGGGCGGTCCCGGAGCAGTGTTCTGGATGTGGGTGATCGCATTCCTGGGAGCATCTACGGCTTTCGTGGAATCCACCCTCTCCCAGTTGTACCATTTCAAGCACGAAGACGGGTTCTGGGGAGGACCGGCATGTTACATAGACAAGGGTCTTCGCTCAAGGTGGCTGGCGATCCTGTTCGCCTTGTTCACCATTATCGGGTGCGGGGTGTTGCTCACGACTGTCCAGGCGAACGGAATGTCCACTGCCGTGGCCAACTCCTTCGGAGTCAATCCTTTGGTCTCAGGATTGGTCCTGGCTTTCCTGGTCGGTCTCGTAGTGGTCGGGGGAGTCAAGCGTATCTCCAAGGTCGCATCGGTCGTTACGCCTTTCATGGCTATTGCTTATATACTCATAGCTCTGGTTGTCCTGGCTCTTAACTGGCGAGCGATCCCCGGCCTGCTCTCGATGATTGTGTCCAATGCATTCGGAATCAATCCGGTTTGCGGCGGCATCCTCGGTTCCACCATCATGATGGGTGTAAAGCGCGGCCTCTTCTCCAACGAGGCGGGGCAGGGAACCGGTGCCATTCCATCGGCGTCCGCTGACGTAGACCATCCGGCAGAACAAGGCCTGGTCCAGGCTTTCTCGGTCTATGTGGACACCCTGCTTGTCTGCACCGCTACGGCCTTGATGATACTATCTGCCGGGACCTACAACATTTTCAGCCCAGACGCCCAGATGCTGGTCGCAAATTCCCCGGAACTGGGAGCCAATTACGTCGGCTTCACCCAGGCTGCCATAGATTCCGTGATCGGAGGTTTCGGCAGCATATTCATCAGCGTTGCCTTGGCATTCTTCGTATTCACGACCATAATGGCATATTACTTCTACTCCGAATCCAGCATAATCTACCTTTGCAACCTTAACGGGAAGGGCTCTCCTCGTGCGGAGAGGGCACTCATCCGCGTGCTTCAGGTGGTCCAGCTCTCTGCCATCGTGTTCGGTGCCGCCAAGGAGGCCAACCTGATCTGGACGGTGGGAGACATAGGAGTGGGAATAATGGCCTGGGTCAATGTCATCGCCATCATCCTGCTGTCCAACAAGGCTTTCGGAGCTTTGAAAGAATATGAAGGTTCAATAAGTAAGAAGAAATGATAGTCCTTCTCACAGCGTTCGCGCTTATCATAATCGCTTGCCTGTTCCTTAACAAAGTGTCCGGCAAGATCGGGGTTCCGGCCCTGCTGCTTTTCCTGCTGCTGGGAATGATCATCCCGGTGTCACGGACCGGATTGGGGGATGATGTCCAGTGGTTTGTCCGGGACCTCTGTACCGTTGCCTTGATATTCATCATGTTCTATGGAGGATTCGGCACCAGGTGGTCCTCAGCCAAGCCCGCGGTCAAGGATTCTGCTTTCCTGGCGACATTCGGAGTCGCCATAACGGCGGGAATGGTCGGCTTGTTCTGCCATTTCGCCCTTAAATGGGATTGGGCTGAGAGCTTCCTGATGGGAGCGGTTATCAGTTCCACGGATGCCGCCTCGGTGTTCTCCATCCTCAGGACGAAGCGTCTTGGCCTCCGAGGGAATACGGCCCCGCTCATCGAGGTGGAAAGCGGGTCCAACGACCCTATGTCTTACATGCTCACTTTCGTGATGATGTCGGTCCTTGCTGGCACGGCAAGAGTTGGGAATGTCGTTTGGACTATTTTCGCCCAGCTTGTTTTCGGTGCCGCCAGCGGACTCCTCATAGGCCTGGGAGCCGTATATGTGCTCCGCCGCGTCAAGTTTCCGAATTCAGGAAACCTTACCCTGTTCATCCTTGCCGTGGCGATGATGTCGTATGCTCTGCCGTCCCTCATCGGAGGCAACGGCTACCTGAGTGCTTACATGGTGGGTATCATACTGGGTAACAACGACTTCCCTGACAGGAAACCGATGATCAACTTTTTCGACGGAGTCACCGGCCTGATGCAGATAATCATTTTCTTCATGCTCGGTCTGCTCGCCCATCCTGCGACTTTGCTGAAGGCTATAGTCCCAGCCGTCCTCATATTCCTTTTCCTTACCTTGGTGGCTCGACCGGTAGCTGTCGGGAGCATCCTCGGGCCTGCAGGCAAGTTCCGCAAGTATTCCCTTAAGCAGACTGCACTGGTTTCCTTCGTGGGCCTGAGAGGAGCGGCTTCCATCGTATTCGCCATAATGGTCATCACGGGAGCCGTGCTTCCGAACAAGGATATATTCAGCATAGTTTTCTGCATAGTGGTCATTTCCATCTTGCTCCAGGGCTCCCTGATCCCGTTTGTCGCAGAAAAGCTGGACATGATCGACGCGGACAGCGATGTCATGAAGACCTTCAGTGACTACAATGAAAACGCCGAGCTGCATTTCGGGCATATTGTAATCAATGATAAGAGCGCCTGGAATAATTTGACCGTAAAGGAAATGGCACTTCCTCCCGGCTTCCTTCTCGCGATGATCATCAGGGATGGTAAAGAGATAATCCCGGACGGGCAGACAGTCATCCGCTCCGGAGATGAAATAGTCTTCTGTGCGAGGTCCTACCAGGCCAAGAACGATATGATTCTCTATGAGCACCCTATCCCTGCCGACACCAAGTGGGCGGGACATATCCTAAGGGAGTATCCTAGGAAGGAAGATTCAATCGTCCTGATGATCAGGCGCGGAGACGAAGCGATTGTTCCTAAGGGCCATACCATCCTCCAAGGCGGGGATGTGCTGGTCATCATGCGAAGGCAGCAGAATCAATCATGAGACTGACGGTTTCCATCCTTTTAGCCCTCCTCACCCTTTTTGGAGGCAAAGGAATATACCATAAGGGCTGGACCGATTTCAACAAGAACGGCGTCAAGGATGTCTATGAGGACCCTTCCGCCCCGCTTGAAGACCGGGTGGAAGACCTTCTGGGGCAGATGACCCTTGAAGAGAAGAGCTGCCAGCTGGCCACCTTGTATGGTTGCGGGCGGGTGCTCCGCGAGCCACTGCCTGTGGATGGATGGAAGCAGGAAATATGGTCCCAGGGCATAGCCAATATCGATGAACAGCTCAACGGAGTAGGGAAGGCTTACCGGGAGCATCATGAATTGATTTATCCGTTTTCAAACCACGTTGAGGCTCTTCATCGGACCCAGAGGTGGTTCATAGAGAACACCAGGCTTGGCATCCCGGTGGAGTTCTCCAATGAAGGAATACATGGACTCAACCACACCCTGGCTACTCCTCTTCCTGCTCCCATTGCCATAGGAAGCACTTGGAACAGGGACTTGGTACTCCAGGCTGGGAGGATAGCCGGCCGGGAGGCCCGGCTGCTTGGCTATCACAGTGTATATGCTCCGATCCTGGACGTGGCCCGTGACCAGAGATGGGGCAGGGTGGTCGAGTGCTACGGAGAAGACCCGTTCCTGGTGGCGGAACTCGGGGTGAGAATGGCGGAAGGGATTCAAAGCCAGGGAGTTGCGTCTTGCCTCAAACACTATGTCGCCTACGGGGTGCCGAAAGGTGGCAGGGATGCGGATTGCAGGACCGACCCGCACATCACCCCGAGGGAGCTCCATGAGATATTCCTTTATCCTTTCAGGCGGGTGGTTGAAGAAGCCCGTCCGATGGAAGTAATGGCGAGCTACAACGACTGGAACGGCGAGCCGGTGATAGCCTCCGGATATTTCCTTACTACTCTTTTGAGGGACAGCTATGGTTTCAATGGCTATGTTGTCAGTGACAGCGAGGCAGTCGAGTTCGTACAGACAAAGCATCAGGTTGCCGGAGACTACGATGAGGCTGTCCGCCAGGTACTTGAAGCTGGCCTGAACGTGCGGACGAACTTTACCATGCCGGCTGTGTTCATCGAAGCCGTCCGCAGGCTTGTGGCTGACGGCCGTCTTTCGGAGGCAACGGTTGATGAACGGGTCCGCGAAGTCCTGAGAGTCAAGTTCCGCCTGGGATTGTTCGATGACTCATATTCAGGCAGCGGCAAGAAGGCTGATGCCGAGGTAGGGGCTGTCCGCAACGAAGACTTCGTGAAAGAAATCGAGAGGCAGTCGGTGGTGTTGCTGAAGAACGAAGGCAATCTCCTTCCTCTGGAGAAGTCCAAACTGAAGCGAATCTTGGTGACAGGCCCTATGGCCGAAGATACTTCCTGCATGATAAGCCGTTACGGGCCGAACGGACTGCATTGCACGAGCATGCTGGAAGGGATTCGCAACTATCTTGAGGGCTCTTCCGTGGATGTGGTCTATTCCAAGGGCTGCGAGGTCAAGGATCCTCATTGGCCTGGAAGCGAGATAATCCCTTATCCTCTTTCGGAAACTGAAAGTGCAATGATTTCGCAAGCCGCCATCATGGCCGCAGGCGCCGATGTAATCATCGCTGTGATGGGGGAGGATACTGATTGCGTGGGCGAAAGCCATTCCAGGACATCCCTGGACTTGCCGGGCCACCAGAGAGAACTGCTGATGCGGTTGCATGAGACCGGAAAGCCAATCGTGCTCGTCCTCCTGAACGGCCGTCCGCTGACGATCAACTGGGAAAATGAATATCTTCCTTCAATCCTGGAAATGTGGTTCCCTGACTGCGAGGGAGGGAATATATTGGCAGAGACCCTTTTCGGCGACAACAACCCCGGAGGCAAGCTTACCGTGACTTTCCCTAAATCAATCGGGCAGATTGAATATAATTTCCCGTACAAGAAAGGCTCCCACGGCGGTCAGAAGCGCTCCGGCGACCCTAACGGCAACGGAATCTCCCGAGTAGTCGGCCCGCTTTATCCTTTCGGGTACGGACTGAGCTATACCACGTTTGAATATTCCGACCTATCTTTATCGGTTTCGGAGGATGGTATTCTGAATGTCGCTGCTACTGTATCCAACACGGGAAACAGGGGCGGCGACGAAGTGGTTCAGCTTTATGTAAGGGACAAGGTCAGTTCAGTCGTGACGTACGACTCGGTCCTCAGGGGGTTCGAAAGGATTTCACTGAAACCGGGAGAATCTGCAATGGTCTCATTCACACTTACTTCCGATGACCTTACTATTGTTGGAAAGGATATGGAACCGGTGTTCGAGCCGGGAGAGTTCGAGATCATGCTCGGTTCCAGTTCGACGGACATCCGTCTCTCTGGAACAGTCGTTCTCTGAAGCTATCTCCTGGAAACCTTCAATTTGATTTCCCCTCCATAAGGGTCGAAATCGATCAGATACTTTCCGCCTTTCTTTGAGACTTCCAGAGCCTTTCCACCCTGGCTGGCTTTCCTGACTTTGCGGGAACTTTCCAAAGACAGGTTTGTATTGAATACTTTGTAGTCGAGATTACATTCCGGGGTGATGGTAACCTTGCGCCCATTGTCGGTTATTTCCAGTTTCACAGCGTCGCGTTCCCTCAGGTATGAAGCGACCTCGGCGAACGGAGCAATCCACAAACTGTCTTCGTGCGCCTGGATGAGGTTGAGGTAGGCGATGTAGGATTCAAGGCTTGTGAAATGGTCGTAGCCGTTCTCGATTCCATGTGTCATGGTGACCATCCAGCCTCCTTTCCCTATGGTCTCATCCAGCTTCTTTGAGAATCCTTCCATCGTGGAACGGCCTCCCAAAGCAGTCTGGGCGGTCCTGGATGCAACTTTGCCTTTCTCTGCAAGAGTCTTGATCCGGGCATTGGCAGCATTGAACGGATATGCGAAGGACAGGGCTTTAATGCCTGCCCTGACGAGGAGTAGGCTGTCGCAGTCCCTCACTTCCCGCACTGCTTCCTCGTAAGGGATCTCGAGCAGATTCCTGTGAGTCATCGTGTGGTTGCCGATTTCATGGCCCCGGCCGGCGAGGTCACGGATTACCTTCCAGGTAAAGCCATTGGCGTCGTCATCTTCAGGGATGAAGCTTCCTATGATGTAGAAGGTGCCTCTCCATCCTCTCTTCTCAAGCTGCGGAACGGCAAGGGGGAGTTGGTCGGAGGCTCCGTCATCGAAGGTGAAAGACAAGGCGGCCTGTTTTCCGTCCCTGTAGGTGGCTACCTTGAATTGTGCGGAACAAGGAATTGTCAGCAGAATCGATATCGTCAGGATGAATGACTTGTACATGGAACTATATAATTATGGCTGACGAAAAAGCGAAGAATCTTTTTGGCCAGCCTCCAATTTATTCATGGTAGGGACGGTCGGGCTCGAACCGACGACCTCTGCAATGTGACTGCAGCGCTCTAAACCAGCTGGGCTACGCCCCTATCTTATCGGAACGCAAATATACGTCAATAATTCGAAAAACGAAACAAATCGGTCATTATTTCTCCCATCATCCCCGGTCGGGGAAGTCGTTCTACTCCATCGCCTTGACCTTGGCGAGGAAGTCGCGGACGTGGGCGGTGTACTCTGCAGGGTGGTCCTTGTAGGCCATCGCATGCTCGGAACCAGGTGCTATCCACAGCTCCTTGTAGCCCTTCGTCTTGGCCTCGTAGTTCTTGTAAACGTGCTCTGTCGGGACGAAGTCGTCGTTCTCGCCGTGGATGAAGAGCATAGGCCTTTCGCATTTGGCAAGCTGGTTCACTGAAGAAGCCTCCTTGAAATCCCAGCCGTAACGTTTCCGGCAGACTATGTTCGCACTGGTGAGGACCGGGAATGCAGGCAGATGGAACTGGTCCTTCAGGTTGTGCTTGTACTGGTCCCAGACGGAAGAATAGCCGCAGTCTTCCACGAAAGCCTTGACATATCCAGGAAGTTCGTCGCCGCTCACCATCATGGTGGTGGCACCACCCATCGAAACTCCGTGGATCACCATGAAGTCATTCGGCCAGAGGTCATGGGCGAACGGAATCCATCTTTCGATGTCAAGCCTGTCCAGCCATCCCATCTGGACTGCCTTTCCCTCGGAATAACCATGGTAATGGAGGTCCGGTACGAGTACGTTGTAGTTCAGGGAATCCCTGTACATCCGCACCAGGTTGAGGAAACAGATGTGATTGTCGGTGTAACCGTGGATCACTATGGCCGTTCCCTGGGCCTTGGAAGGCACTGATGCAGGAGCGTAGACAGCGTGGAGCTTGAAGTCGCCTTCACCTGTGATGTATGTGTCCTTGAATACTCCTGCATCGTGCAGGTCGTCATACCACTTGATGATACCCGGGTATCTGGACTCGGTCTTGGCACGGTCACCTTCGATGTCGTTTCCATGCTCCTCCGGGAGGAGGGCGTAGTTGCACATATACTTGCCAACCATGCAACTTGAAGCAAGTGTCATGGCTGCAATGGCAGATGCTGCCATTAGGAAGATCCTTTTGATATTCATTTCAATATATTGGTTATCAGTTGTTTCCGGAGTGTGCTACTTCGTTCCGAAAATCCTGTCTCCAGCATCTCCGAGACCCGGGACGATGTAAGCGTTTTCGTTCAGGTGGTCATCCACTGCCGCAAGGTAGATGTCCACGTCAGGATGCTCAGTCTGCACCCTCTTGATACCCTCAGGTACACCCACGAGGCACATGAGGCGGATGTTCGTGCAACCTCTTTCCTTAAGCATCGACAATGCGTCGCAGGCGCTTCCGCCGGTAGCGAGCATAGGATCGGTGACGATGACCATCCTGTCCTGGATGTCCTCGGGAAGCTTGCAGTAATACACTACCGGAGTCCTTGTCTCCTCATCCCTATACAGGCCGATATGTCCTACCTTGGCAACAGGTACGAGAGACTGCAGTCCTTCGACCATGCCCATTCCGGCTCGCAGGATAGGAACAATGGCGAGTTTCCTTCCGGAAACTTCCTTCGCAGTCATCTTGCAGATAGGAGTCTCGATCTCTACGTCTTCGAGCGGGATCTCCCTGGTTACTTCATATCCCATCAGGAGAGAAATCTCCTTCAGAAGTTCCCTGAAATCCTTCGATCCCGTGTTCTTGTCCCTCATGATCGTGAGTTTGTGCTGGATCATAGGGTGGTTGATTACATGCAATTGGCTCATAGATTAATTATTAATTATTCCGGAATACAAATGTAACAAATATTCGGGATTTATTGCGATATTGTGTGATATGAAAACCAAGATAACATTGGCGGCCCTTTTCCTTGCCGTTTCGGTCTGCTTCGGCGCAGGCAAAGACAATAAGATGAGACCCATAGTTCCGGTCGATTTCTCAAAGGTGCGGATAGATGACGCATTCTGGTCCCCGAGGCTGGAAAGCCACAAGGACGTGACCCTTGCTGTCTGCATAGACCAGATCGAGAACCAGACCGGCAGGATCCGTAATTTCGAGAATGCATCCAAAGGTCGGGGAAAGCATTCAGGGATATACTTCGACGACTCCGATGTCTATAAGGCCCTCGAAGGGATGGCATATTCCCTGGTGAACAATCCGGACCCGGAGCTTGAGGCGAAATGCGACGAATGGATAGCGAAGTTTGCCGCCGCCCAGCAGCCGGACGGATATTTATTCACTTATTATACCCTGACGGGCCTCGAAGGGCGCTGGACCGACATGTCCAAGCATGAAATGTACTGCGCCGGTCACATGATCGAGGCCGCGGTTGCATATTACAAGGCTACTGGGAAAAGGACTTTCCTGGATGTCGTCATCAAGGTGGCAGACCACATGATGACCGTGTTCGGCCCTGGCAAACGACATTGGGTGCCAGGCCATGAGGAGATCGAACTTGCCCTGGTGAAACTCAGCGAAGTCACCGGGGAAGGGAAGTACCTGGATTTCGCCCAGTGGATCCTGGAAGAACGCGGCCATGGCTATGGTGTATGGCGCTGGGACCCTTCCTATGTCCAGGACGACAAGCCGGTCCGGGAGATGTCCTCGATCGCCGGCCACGCCGTACGGGCTATGTACCTTTACTGCGGAATGGCCGACGTGGCTGCCCTCAAGCGCGAGCAGGCTTACATGGACGCCCTGGAAAGGCTGTGGGAAGATGTTGTTTTCAAGAAAATGTACGTCACCGGAGGTATCGGTTCCTCAGCCAGGAACGAAGGCTTCACCGAGGAGTATGACCTCCCGAACCTGGAAGCTTATTGCGAGACTTGCGCCTCGGTGGGCATGGTCCTGTGGAACTGGAGGATGAACCAGTTTTCAGGAGATGCGAAATACATCGATGTTCTTGAGAGATCCCTTTATAACGGGGCCCTTGCGGGAATATCCCTGGAAGGGGACAGGTTCTTCTATGTCAATCCCTTGGAGTCGAAAGGAGACCATCACCGCCAGGCTTGGTACGGTTGCGCTTGCTGCCCGAGCCAGATTTGCCGCTTCCTGCCTTCGATCGGCAACTATATCTACGGACTTTCCGATGATGCCCTTTGGATCAATCTCTTCATCGGTGGCACAGCCGATCTCGGCGATGGGGTGTCGGTTACCCAGAAAACTGACTTTCCTTGGGGCGGAAACGTCAGGATTTCAATCAGTTCAAAGAGGAAATACAAGAAATCTGTCCGGGTCAGGATTCCATCCTGGTGCGATGATTGGTCCATCAAGGTGAACGGAAGGGATGTGGAACCTGATGTCCTGAAGGGATATGCTGTCCTGAAGAAAGGATGGAAGGATGGGGATATCATCGAATTGTCCATGCAAGAGCCGGTCAGGATGGTACAGGCCGACCCGCGAGTGAAGCAAGATGTCGGTAAACGTGCCGTGCAGCGAGGCCCGCTGGTGTATTGCATCGAGGAAACTGACAACAAATCCGGTTTCGATGACCTGAGGCTTTCAGCAAAGACCCGTTTCGACGCCTCCTTTGATGAAGATCTACTGGGCGGAGTGGTAAAAATCAAGGCACGGAACGGATCCCGCACCTTGAACTATGTCCCTTACTATTCCTGGGACAACCGGGAGGCTGGAAGGATGAAAGTATGGGTGGATTACGAAGATTGATCAGCGATAGCTTTCCCATTTGCCGGCTGGACGGGAGAAGACCTTGTCCAGCCTTATCTTCTGTGCCCTGCTGTTGGAAATCTTCCTGGACCATCTGACCCTTCCGGAGCGGCCCGCTCCTTTGCCTGAGCAAGAATATTCCCAGAATCTGGCGGTCTTGCGGTTGGCCGGATCTCCCCAGTCATTCCATCCCTCGGGATCCACCGGAGCATCTATCAGGCAGTCTTTCAGCACCACCTGGGCATACGGACGCCACGGGCGGCCGAGCCAAAGTTTGCTGACACCATCGGCGGCAGTGAATGTGCAGGAATCGAATATGTAGCCATAATGACCTTCCGGGGTCGATGCGGCAGTGTAGTATCCATCAGCGACAGCATGCAGGTGGCATTGCCTGAACCAGACGGTCGCAGGCCCGAAGATGAAGTCAACCGTTCCCTCGATCCAGCAGTTGTCGAAATATTCCCTGCCTTCCGGGTCTCCGGTGAACACGGTGTCCTGGAAGCCTTTGATGCCGCAGTTCCTGATCACGACCTTGTCTGCATCGATGTGCAGGGCTACGGCCTGGCCGACTTTGCCGGAATGGTAGGTCAAGGCATCGTTGATGATGGTCAGATTCTCGCAGATGAATCCGGGCCCATCCACCTTCAACGTGTAGGTTTCGAAGGTTCCGATCGTTCCTCCTTTCCCGTCAGGCATGTCGGCATGGTCGTGCCAGATGAGGATGGTGGAGTCCCTGTCTTCTCCTATTATGGAAATGTCTGTCTTGTGAGAAGGAACCACAACCTTTTCTTCATAGATCCCTTTCTTTACGAATATGGTGGCCCGGCCTTCCGGCCTGAACGACCTCAAGGCGTTGACTGCTTCCCGGATGGTGGAATAATCCCCGCTCCCGTCCTTCGCCACCGTAACCTCGGAAGGAGACGGCTTGGTCTGGCCGAGGGCAGCCAGGCAGAATGCACCTAGTATGAATAAGGACAGGAATCTCTTCATTATCAGGGCTTTATTCTGCAATAAAGGTATATCCATTGCCGTCTCTGGCGATGATGCAGGATGCATATTGTCCTATCTTGCGGCGTATCCTTGCTATGCTGGCATCGACCGTATGCTCCGTGGCTATCATGTCTTCAGGCCATATTTCCTTGAGCAGTTCTTCTGTTGAGAATACCTTGCCCGGGTTCGAGAGCAGGAGCTTCAGGAGCTCGTATTCATTCTTTGTGAATGAGACTGTAGTGTGGTCCACGGAAATCAGTTTCCGGTCGGTGTCTATCTGGATTCCTTTGACCCTGATTCCGTTCCTGGCGGCGCCCAGACGAGCCTCCACGACATTCATTATGTAGTCTCCGCACTTCTCGCTTTCATTGATCAGGTCGGTGAACACGCTTCCGTTACCGTAGCCGTAGATGTGGTTGTCAACGTTCTCGACATTGCGGGCCCTCCAGAGGTCGCGGCATTGGTTGATGCGCTTCTCTATGTCCTCGGAGTCAGAAAGCTTGACGTCTTCCCTGCGGTTCGCGAGAGCGAAATTCATCTGGGTCAAAGCCTCTCCGATGAGGGAATACATCTCACGGCCACCATTCATCTGCTCTTCAGTGTACTCGATGTTTTTGTCGCGTCCTCTCTTGAGGATACGGGCGATGTTGTAGAAACTGTCTCCGATACTCTCAAGTTCACCGATCTGACGGATCATGGCCCGGATCTTCTCCTTGGTCTCGTCGGAAAGGTGGGAGTCTCCGACATCCCCAAGATACTTGCCGATCTCGGCTTCCATCTTGTCGCTCATGTCCTCGTATTTCTCGATACGATCGAAGAGTTTATCGAAAGCCTTGTCGTCCGAGGTGTGGTATAGTTCCTTCAGCAAGGCGAACATCTTCTCCATCTTCTCTCCGAAGACCACGATCTCCTTCTGGGCCTGGAGGACGGAGATTTCAGGAGTCTTCATGATACCGGCACGGATGTACTGGAGACGGAAGTCGTCTTCCAGGTCTGCCTTCTTGGTCGGGATGATCATGCAGACCAGTTTTTCGATCTGCGGGATGAACCAGATGAGTATTGCGGTGTTGATTACGTTGAAAGCGGTGTGGAATGTGGCCAGGGCGAATGACAGCCTGGTGGATTCCTGGGAGGATGCGACCGGGTCTATCCCGACGATTCCGCACACCATCCTCACGAACGGGAAGAAGAGAATGAGGACCCAGATCACTCCGAATACATTGAATACAAGGTGGGCGAGAGCGGCCCTTCGGGCTTGAGTGCTGGCACCCATGGCAGCGAAATTGGCGGTGAGGGTGGTACCGATGTTCTCACCCATGACCAGGGCGATACCCTGGTAGATCGTGATGGCTCCTGTGGAACAGAGAACCATGGTGATGGCCATCAGTGCGGCGGAACTCTGTACAATGGCCGTAAGGACCGAGCCTATCAGGAGGAATAGCAGGATCGTGCCGTAATTCGTCTTGAAACTGGAGAAGAATGCGACTACGCCAGGCTTGCTTGCGAGGTCCATTTCAGTACCGGTTTCCTTGAGCATCGCAAGGGCGAAGAGCAGGAATGCCAGTCCGAACAGGAAGTCTCCCACATAGCGGTGCTTGCCCATCTGGATCAGGATTATTCCTATGAGGAATGCCGGCCAGACCAGCATCACGATATTGAAGGAGAAACCGGCGGACATGATCCATGCACTGATGGTGGTTCCGATGTTCGCTCCCATGATCACGGATATGGCTTGTGCCAGTGTGAGCAAGGCAGCATTTACGAAGGACACCGTCATCACGGTGGTTGCGGCCGATGATTGGACGGCTACAGTGACCAGGGCGCCGGTGGCTACTCCGGAGAAGCGGTTCGTCGTCATGGCCCCCAGGAGATGGCGGAGCTGCGGACCCGCCATTTTCTGGAGAGCCTCGCTCATTACTTTCATTCCATAGATAAGGAGGGCGATGGACCCCAACAATTTCAACGCTATCAGCATTCTATGTCAGTTTATTGTTTTTCTTCTTCCTCAAGTTCTCATAGTACTCGTGCCTGGCGGGATTCTCCGGGAACCATCCCCTGAGGACGCGTCGTTCCTGCTGGAATATCTCGTGGATTCCCCAGAAACAGGAGAAAGCGAATGCCGCCACGATTGTAGATAATGTCTGGTTGCTTATGAACAGGGATGCAGTTGCGCAGATGAGTCCGGCAATGGCAAAGACCCAGGAGCCTTTCTTGCCGAGATAGTATTCTAGTTTGATCGTTATGGGGTGACAAATACCAATGCTGAAGAATACAGCAGCCCCAACGATTATTCCAGTAAAATTCATTCTTCGGATTTGTTAAGTTTACAAATATAGTGTATATTGTTCCAAATTCAAAAAACTTTGCCCATGGCTGACGAGACCATTATTTTCTCAATGTGCGGGGTTGGAAAAACCCTCCCGAACAATAACAAGGTGATTCTCAAGGACATCTATCTCTCATTCTTTTACGGTGCCAAAATCGGCATCATAGGCCTTAACGGCTCTGGTAAATCGACTCTCCTGAAGATAATCGCGGGAGTCGAGAAATCCTACAAAGGAGAGGTTGTCTGGGCGCCGGGCTATTCAGTGGGATACCTGGAGCAGGAACCGCAGATGGATCCGGCCAAGACTGTCCTTGAAGTGGTCCAGGAAGGAGTCCAGGAGGTGGTCGATGTATTGAATGAATACAACGAGATCTCCATGAAGTTCATGGAGCCGATGGACGACGACCAGATGAACAAGCTCATCGAGCGCCAGGGTGAACTCTCCGAAATGATTGACCATATGGGCGGCTGGGAACTTGATGCCAAGCTCGAAAGGGCCATGGATGCACTGAATTGCCCTCCGTCGGAGGCACTGGTCTCGACACTCTCCGGAGGTGAAAGGAGGAGGGTGGCTCTCTGCCGCCTGTTGCTCCGCCAGCCGGATGTCCTTCTTCTGGACGAGCCTACCAACCACCTCGATGCTGAAAGCATCCAGTGGCTGGAAGCCCATTTGAGGCAGTACAAGGGCACTGTCATCGCCGTTACCCACGACCGTTATTTCCTGGACAATGTCGCCGGATGGATCCTGGAACTCGACAGGGGAGAGGGTATCCCTTGGAAGGGCAACTACAGCTCCTGGCTGGACCAGAAAACCAAGAGACTCGCCCTCGAAGAGAAACAGGAGAGCCGCAGGCGCAAGACCCTCGAGCACGAGTTGGAATGGGTCAGGATGGCTCCGAAGGCCCGCCAGGCTAAGCAGAAGGCCCGTCTGGGGGCTTATGAGAAGCTGGCCGCTGCCGATATCAAGGAAAAGGAACAGAACCTGGAAATATATATTCCCAACGGCCCCCGTCTCGGCAACAAGGTCATCGAGTTCGACGACGTCTCCAAGGCTTATGGAGACAAACTTCTCTTCGAACATTTGTCATTCAAGCTCCCTCCTGCAGGCATAGTCGGAGTCATAGGACCTAACGGAGCCGGCAAGACAACCCTCTTCCGACTGATCATGGGAGTGGAGCAGCCTGATACCGGAACCATCACGATAGGAGAGACGGCAAAGATCTCCTATGTTGACCAGCAGCACAGGAGCATCGATCCTGACAAGACTGTCTATGAGACCATTGCCGGCAATTCTGAGTGGGTCCGTCTTGGCAACCGCGACATCAACGCCCGCGCCTGGGTGTCCCGTTTCAATTTCACCGGAGCGGACCAGGAGAAGCTCTGCGGTGTCCTTTCCGGAGGTGAAAGGAACCGGCTTCACCTTGCCCTCACTCTCAAGGACGAAGGCAACGTCCTGCTTCTGGACGAGCCTACCAATGACGTGGACGTGAATACGATACGTGCCCTTGAGGACGGTCTGGAGAACTTTGCCGGCTGTGCCGTGGTCGTGAGCCACGACCGCTGGTTCCTGGACAGGATCGCCACCCACATGCTGGCCTTCGAAGGCGACGGCAAAGTCGTGTTCTTCGACGGCAACTATTCCGAATACGAGGAGAACAAGAAGGCCCGCCTGGGCAATGTGGAGCCTAAGCGGTTCAAGTACAAGAAACTGATGGATTGACGCTTAGTTTCCGTTCCCGATAAAGCCCCTAAGCAGGGAAGTGGACGGAATCTGCTTGTCTGACACCGGAATGAAATAGTGGAGGAACTTCAGCAGCCTGTGGGCTTCGCTGTATTCCTTGCAATTCTTAGGAACCGTGGCCAGGATTCTCTCCGCGTGGGTTCTCAGCACCGCGAATTCGATAAGGTAGGAGGAGTTGAACAGTACGTCCGCTTCCTCTTGGAACGGATATATCCATTTGACTTCGGCCCTTCTGATGTTCGGCCAGTTTGAGATGGTCTCCTGGGCCGTGAAGGCTCCCTTCAGAAAATCCCTGACGATGCGCCTCAGGAGGCGGTTGTCACTGGTAGGGATGCCGTTGTGGTCGTCCAGCGAGATGGACGTGATGGTGTTGATGAATATCCTGTATTTCTCCTTTTCCGGGACCTTGTCGGTCAGTTTCGGATTCAGGGCGTGTATTCCTTCTATCAGCAGCACGGACCTTTCTCCAAGTTCCAGTTTCTTCCCGTTGAATTCCCTGAGACCCGTAACGAAATTGAATTCTGGAACTTCCACTTCTTCTCCACGGAGCAGTTTTATGAGGTCCTTCTGGAGATAGTCATGATCGACCGTGTCGAAATTGTCGAAGTCGAATGAGCCGTCGGGAAGTTTCGGAGTGTCCAGGCGGTTGACGAAGTAGTCGTCGGTCGAAAACGAGATAGGATGCAGTCCGCAGGCTTTCAGCTGGACGCTCAGCCTTTTGCAGAACGTGGTTTTACCGCTGCTGGTTGGACCCGTGATGAGTACCAGCCTGACAGGGTTCTCCGGATCGTTGTGACGGGCATCGATTTCCTCGGCTATCTGCACTATCTTCTTTTCCTGAAGGGCTTCCGCAATCTGGATAAGGTCAGTGGACCGGCCTTGCAGTATCGACTCGTTGACGTCTCCAACATTGCGCAGGTCCATGATCGAGTTCCATTTGTCCAGTTCCTTGAACACCTCGAAGGTCTTAGGCTGCTCGAAGAACGGAGCCAGGTCCTCCGGGTGATGGCGGTCCGGAACCCTCAGCAGAAGCCCTCCCTTGTACAGGCTGACGCTCCAAGTCTGGAGATAGCCTGCGCTCGGGACCAGCTCGTCGTAATAGTAGTCGTAGGTGTCTCCCAGAGTATAGTACGTGATGTAAACATCTCCGCATGTCTCCAGGAGCTTTACCTTGTCCAGGTTGCCCCGTTTGCGGAATTCCTCGATAGCTTCCCCGACCTGTGCCTCGTGGCGGCGGAACGGAATGTCTCCGTCCACCCTCTCGCGCATCCTCGCCCTGATGACATCAGCGTCGGATTCCGTCAGCGGGGTCCCGTCACCCTTGTCAACCGAGCAGTAATATCCCTTGGATATAGGCCTCCTGATCCTCAGCTTACTGTCCGGGAACAGGCCATGTACTGCATCGTAGAGCAGGAAACAAAGCGACCTGCAGTAGAAATTCCTTCCGGCATAGGTCCGGTAGTCCAGAAACTCCACGTCCAGGCTGTGATAGACCCTGAACCTGAGTCCTTCGGCCACGTTGTTGACCTTTGCGGCCAGTATAGGATAAGGCTTGTCGAATTCGAAGTTCTGTGCGATTTCCAAAAGTGCGGTACCCTCCTTGAATTCCTTGTAGGTACCCGTGTTCTTGCAAAAAATCTTTACCATGGACCAGTATCTGTCGTGAAATTGCTATCCTTGTTTCAAGGTTTGACCTATATCCTTTCAAAGTTAGGACAAAAGGTTCAATTCTCAAAATGCCATGATCCTGACCGGTCCCAGAAGACCTGCCGGCAGAAGCGGCTCTTCCGGCTTGAAGAACTCCATCTGGGTGAAGGTGATCCTTTCCTTCACTCCAGGCTGTACATCTCCAACGAGCCTGTTATGCCACATGTTGACCACGGTTATCTCGACTGAATTGCGCCCCTTGCGCACGGCATCGGTGATGTCTACCTTGAATGGAGCATTCCAGTACACGCCGAGGTCGATCCCGTTCACCTTGACTTCCGCAAGGTCCTTCACATCTCCTAGGTCGAGGATGAACTTTCCGGCCTTTTTCAAGTCCTTCTTCCTGAGGCTGAATTCATTGGTATAGACAGCCTTGCCGGAGAAGTAACGTATTCCATCATCCTCGTTTTCAGTGAACGATGCCAACTTGTCGAAGGTGGATGAGGCCGGTGCTCCGCGCTTTTCCTGGAAGCTTACCGTCCATGGGGTGTCTAGGCTGGCGACCTGGCTGTAGTTCACCTTAGGAAGCTTCTGCTGCAGTTCGCCCTCGGAGGCATCGTCCATGAACATTACGAAGACGCTCTGGTGCTGCGTCAAGTTAAGTTCCACGCTTGTCCTGTCTTTTCCGATGGAGTAGCTCGTTTCCTCGCTTGAACCATCTTCGGCATGCCAGATGACCGGTTTCTTGCCGGTGACCCTGAACGAACCTTCCATCTTCCTGGTGTCGCCGGAAAGGTTCGCTACCCAGTAGATATCCCCGTCGGAGGTCTTCCTGTGGACGAACTTGATTTCAGGGTCGGCTTTTGACGAGAACGTGAAGTCGGGTTCTATCCCCAAGGAATCCAGTACTTTCCGTACAGGGATTCCGGTCGAAACGTTCTTTCTGCCGGATTCCCAGACGTCCTTGACGATGGCGTCGAATTCTTCGCTGTCCCCCTGGTTCCCGGCCATCTTGACCGGCTTTGAGCCGCAGATCACTATTCCTTCGTCAGCGAGGGCCTTGATCCTCTTGAGCACTTCCATCGACATATAATGGACGTTAGGGTCGAGGTAGAGGACACGGTACTTCATTCCGGTAGGGACAGTGATGATTCCGTTTACTGCCTTTGCCTTGTTGAGAAGCACGTCCGGGCTGAAATAGTCGTAGTTATAGCCTTCCGGCATCTCCGGGCCCTTGTTGAGGTACAGTCCCGTCACGTTGTTGTCTTCTCCGTAATAGAGAGCGATATCGGCTACGAAACTGCCCTGCTGGAGGAGGTAGCAGCTCCGGCTGAGGTAGTCGGTCCACGCGCTGGCCTGCGAAGCCCAGGTCTGGTGGCGGTTGAACCACTGGCCGTATTTGCCGAGTCCGAGCCCAGGGACCTTGTCGTCCACAGGCTGATGGGCCGAGCAATGGATCACGAAGCGGTTGAGCCCGGCCGCCATCGCCGCATCGGCGGTAGGCTTCAGGACGGCAGGGGAGTACACCCATGCCCCGTCGCGGAATCCTTCGGAAGTGAATGACTCTGCGGCTGCGATGTTCTGTCCGTAGATATGGGCCACGGAGGCGGATTCCCTGATGTCGGCTTCGAACCTGCTGTTGAATATCTTACCCTGCTTGTACTGCATCCAGAAGGCTGACATCGGGATCTCCGCATACCTCTTGCAGTCCATTCCATCGGTCAGGTTTGCCCTGTAGTTCTCGTGGCTTTCCGTGTAGCGCTTCATGCCGTACTTCGCCAGGACCTTGTTCTGCAGGTCATAGTGATATTCAGACATCATGTCTCCCAAGGTGCGCCTCCAGTCGAAGAGGAAGCGTTCGGTTTCCGCCGTGTTGTTGAGGATCATTCCGGTCAGGGCCGGCAGCCAGCGGAGCAGTTCATACCCCTTCCTCTGGCGGAATTCCTCCTGTATGTTCCCTGTCCAGGTCTGAGCCCCTGCCTCGTAGCTGTCGGTCAGCAGATATTCTATTCCCCTTTTCCCAAGCCTTCCGCCGCTTGCATCGCGGTAAGTTTCTAGGTAGGCTTCAAGGTAGTCGGTCACAGCCTGAGGGTCTATCTTGTCCACTTCCAGTCCCGTAGCCTCCGGAGAGGAAGGGTGGTTGGTCTTGCCCGTGAGGCTATATCCGAAACGGAATATCCTCCATCTGCCTTCAGGAACTGTCCAGGTCAGCACTCCGTCCTTCACCTTGTCGGTCAGGTCCACCACATCCTCCAGCCTGGCTGCCTCATCGGTCTCCGGTGTCCTTTCTAGCTGCAACAGCCTGTAGAACAAGTTCCCGGCCTTGTCTCCGGCAAGCTGGATCCTGTTGACAGGGGAGAGGATGAACTGGGAAATCGTGAATGGGCCGGCTTTCTTGTAACGGACCCTGAAGAAACGTGCAGTCACCCCCGGGAATGAATATGTCTTCTGTATTGTGGCCTGATAGCCCAGCTTCGCCGTTGTCTTCCAAGCCTTGCCGTCGTCACTGACCTGGAACTCCAAGTCGTTTTCGCCGCCTCTGGTGTCTTTCTCAGTGATTATCAATGATTTCACGGTCTGGGGCTCTTCGAAGCCATATTCAATCCAGCACCAGCCGTCCTTGTCCGGGTATATGTCCACGATGTCGCTGACGCTGTCGTTGTTCAGCCTTTCGTAGAGGGCCTTGCCTTCAATCCCGGTTCCGGAGGTCCTGACCGAATGGTTCAGCTTCGAAAAGTCTATCTCACTGTCGCAAAGCTTCACTGCGAGGACGGCGATGTCCTTGTAGAACTTCAGCGAATTGAACTTGTTTTCGAGATTG
>JBGVAE010000019.1:0-2348 GCA_045224215.1 Candidatus Cryptobacteroides sp.
GAATAACAAAAGTGCACGAATTGTTATGGGTAAAAACAAGTTGAAAATCGGGGAGTTTTCCCGCCTGGGCAGAGTGACCGTGAGGGCACTCAGGCATTACGAGGAGATTGACCTGCTCACTCCGGAGATTGTGGACCGGGATACCGGGTATCGCTATTATTCCGTGGGGCAGTTACAGAAGATCTTCAGCATCACCAAACTCAAAAGCATGGGTTATTCGCTGGAAGAAATCCGGGATCTGTGGGATGATGAGCAGCATTTCCCTACGGTGGAATCGCTGGAGGAGAAGATAAGAAAGTGCGAAGACGAGCTGGCGGTGCTCAAAGAGCGGAAACGCATGCTCAAGGCGGTTGTGGCTTCCCAAAAGAAGTTGCACAAAATGGAAAAAGTTTACTTTGAATCACTTCCGGCCATTACTGTGGCCAGCCACCGAACCATCATTCCTTCTTTCGATGACCTCGGCCGCCTTTGTTATGAGGTAATCGGCCCGGAGATGGCCCGTCTGGGATGCGAATGCCCGGAACCGGGCTACTGCTACACCATCGAACACGGCGGCTACAAGCCGCAGGATATCGACATCGAGTACTGTGAGAAGGTGACAAAGAAAGGCACTGACTCCGCTCTCATCAAGTTCAAGGACATCCCGGCCGTACCCATGGCAGCCTGCTTGAAAGTCTTTGGCCCGTACGAGAAGCTTTATGACAACTACGTTGAGCTCTTCGCCTATCTGGAGAAGGAAGGCTACAAGATTGTCGATGCTCCCCGCGCCGTTTACATCGACGGAATCTGGAATCAAGAGGATGCCGATAAATGGCTCACCATCATCCAGGTACCGGTAGAGAAGGCGTGATGAAAAGACACGCCCTTGTGGAATTGCCCGCAAGGGCGTATCTTTGTAATCAAAGTAAAGAATTAGGACGATGCCCTTTGATTTCAAGAAAGAGTACAAGGAGTTCTACCTGCCGCCGGCAAAGCCCACGATTGTGACTGTGCCGAAGGCGAACTACATCGCGGTACGCGGTAAAGGCAATCCCAATGATGAAGGCGGTGCCTATCAGCAGGCCATCGGCATCCTTTATGCCGTTGCCTACACCCTGAAGATGAGTTATAAGACGGATCATCGTATCGAAGGTTTTTACGACTATGTGGTACCGCCGCTGGAAGGGTTCTGGTGGCAGGAAGGCATTGACGGCATCGATTACAGCGACAAATCGACCTTCTGTTGGATTTCCGTCATCCGTTTGCCTGACTTCATCACCAAAGCAGATTTCGACTGGGCGGTCCAGACCGCATTCAAAAAGAAAAAGATAGATTGTTCCACTGCGGAGTTTCTGACGATCGACGAAGGTCTCTGCGTGCAGATCATGCATATCGGCCCTTACGATGACGAGCCGGCATCCGTTGCACTCATGGACAAGTTCCTGGCGGAGAATGGCTATATAAACGATCTGTCGGCAATCCGCCTTCACCACGAAATCTACCTCTCCGATGCCCGCAAGGTGGCCCCGGAGAACTGGAAGACAGTTATCCGGCATCCTATAAAAAGGTATGATTGATGATTCTGCAGCGAGCCACCGTAACTGGTTTTGAATCCGTCCTGGCGTTCTACGAGGACGTGATTGAACGTACGCCCCATATTGACATATATGCTCGTTGGAGTAAGGGAAAACATCCTACGGCAGCGGGTATTCATGCCTTTATTGAGGAGGGAAGCCTGTATCTGTTCCGGGTTGATGACGTCATTCGGGGCGCCATCGTCATCACGATGTACCAGGGTGAAGACTATCACGCCATCAAATGGGCGCAGGATGTGGCCGATGATGAGGTGGCTGTCATTCACATGCTGGCTGTTTCGCCCGATCTTCAAGGTCAAGGAATCGGGGCGGAGATGGTCAAAGCCGCTGTCCGGCTTGCACAGGAAAAAGGCAAGAAGGCTATCCGACTGGATGCGCTGGCATCCAATACGCCTGGCCACAGGCTTTACGAGCGTTTGGGCTTCGAGTTCCGGGGCAAGCAGCATCTTTATGCCGAGAACACCGGCTGGACGGACTTCTATTTCTTCGAGTATAGGGGTCTGCGGAAGGTTGTATTGTAACTAACTGATAGCCAAACGATTCAAAAACAGTTGTCCGCAGACCTGCTAGGAAAAGAGGAGGTCTGCAGATGGGCAATCCGTAATACTCAGTCACTCAATGAATTACAAAGCCGTTATCCGCAGACCCTAACGATGGGGACGCGAAAGCCCGGCGGAAGCCGGGCTCATTCGCGTGTACGGGTGGGGGGACTCGAACCCCCACGGCTTGCGCCACCAGATCCTAAGTCTGGGTTGTCTACCAATTCCAACACAC
>JBGVAE010000020.1:0-4684 GCA_045224215.1 Candidatus Cryptobacteroides sp.
CTCCTCGCACGGCTCTTACCCAACTTGTTTTGCCCAAACGCAATCGCTCTGGCTGAAAGGGGCAGAGTGCTGCAAGGTATCGTGGCCTGGCTAGGGCCTATTAGCAGGGTCAGGCCAAGGCTTATTATCTAGTTCCGGAAGGCCTATTATCTTGGTCCGGTAAGTGCCTATTAACTGAGCCGGGCAAAAGTACCTATTTTCTGGGTCTGGTAAGGCCTGTTCACAGGGGCAGTCCGGGACGATTAAAGAGGGTCGGATTCGGAAGAGGATTACTTCGCAGTGACAGTGCAGATCTTCTCTGGACGCAGGGTGATCCGGGTGAGGTAGTAGTCTCCGTCTCGGCGGGGACGGGCGGAGGCGCCCTTGACCTTGACCGGTACAGAGGTGCGGATGGTGAGATTAGAAACACCCGTAGAGACAGGGCGGATGGTGGCAGTGGAGAGTTTGCCCCCGGCCCACTCAATGTCAACCGAATATGCCCCCCTGGCGCGGAGTCCCTTGACCGATCCTTCAGCCCAGGCTGACGGCAATGCCGGCAACAAGTGCAGTTCTCCGTTCTGGCTCTGCAGGAACATCTCTCCGATTCCGGCGATGCTTCCGAAGTTACCATCTATCTGGAACGGCGGATGTGTGTCGAATAGGTTCGGAAGAGTGGACTTGCTCAGCAACTCCCTGTACATCTTGTACGCATGGTCTCCATCCAGCATCCTCGACCAGAAGCAGATCTTCCAGGCCTTGCTCCAGCCAGTGCCACCGTCGCCCCTGAATTCCAGGGTCTTGCGTGCGGCTGCGGCGAGTTTCGGAGTCTTCATCGGGGATATCTCATGGCCAGGATAGAGGCCGAACAGATGCGACACATGCCTGTGCTGAGGATCTGTGTCCTTCCAGTCCTTGTACCATTCCACCAGGTTGCCCGCAGCACCGATCTGCAGAGGCTTGAGATTGTCCCGGTAGTGTTTCCAACGAGCCCGGAGATCCGGATCGACCCCCAGTTTCTCGCTGGCCTCGATCAAGTCGGTGAACAATTCCCAGGATATTTCCAGGTCCATGGCGGATCCGATCGTGACCTGCCCACGCCGGCCGTTGTCGTCGATGAATGCATTTTCCGGCGAGGTCGAAGGGGACGTAATATATTTTCCGTCTTTCTCCACGAGCCAGTCCATCAGGAAATCCGCGGAACCCTTCATCAGAGGGTAAGCTGTCTCGGAGAGGAAATGAATATCTCCGGTGAAAAGGTAATGCTCGTACAGGTGGGTGCAGAGCCATGGTCCGGCCATGGCGAAATTGGCCCAACTCGGGCTCCCGGCCTTTTCGCCTACAGGATTGGCCGCGCACCAGATGTCGCTGTTGTGGTGGACGGTCCAGCCTTTCATCCCGTACATCGAACTGACCACCTTCTCTCCTGCGACTGAACAATTCTTTATGAATTCCATCAGCGGAAGTGCAGACTGGCTCAGGCCGAGCGGTTCTGCAGGCCAGTAGTTCATCTGGACGTTGATGTTTGTGTGCAGGTCGGCTCCCCAGGCCGGATGGCGGTCCTTGCTCCATATTCCCTGGAGGTTGCAAGGAACTTCGCTGTCTTCGCGGGAGGAGGAAATGAGGAGGTAGCGGCCGAACTGGAAATAGAGGGTCTCCAGGTATGGGTCGCTGGCTCCGGAGGCATAGGCTTTCAGCCGCTCGTCGGTGGTCAAATACTCAGCCGGAGTACACCGTCCGGTATCACCCAGACAGAGCTGAACCGACGTAAACAGCTTCCGGTAGTCGGCCACATGCGCCTCCCGGAGAGCCTCAAGACCCTTGCCCTCTGCCTTTGAAATGAACGAAGCCGCAAGGGCATCCTCATCACGACCATCGACATCCGGCCTCCTGTCGAACCCATTGAAACTGGTCGCAGCCGATACCAAGATCACCACATCCGAAGCCTTGGACACATGCAGGAAAGGGGTCGAATACACCTGCCCGTCACAGCTTGCAACCTTGACCCTGAACTGGTAGCGCATACCCTTTTCTCCGTTCGGCCCAGTCTGCCACTGCGAGAACGGCTCCTCCCACTTGGTGCTCTGGTAATAACCGACCTGCCCCGCAACCACATATTCATTTGAAGAGATGCTGCGGATGGAACTTCCGTCCCACATCGAGGCTCCTTCGAGATCGAACTCAAGCACAGGCTTGCTTGCCTTAAGATGGATGACCATCACCCTGTCAGGATGGGAAACGAATATCTCCCTTGAATATTCGACATCTCCGAAGTTGAAGCTGGTCCTGGCAATGGCGCTGTCCAGGTCCAGGGAGCGACAGTAGTCCTTCAGGACCTGGCGAGCCTCTTTCGGAGCGGCCACTGTGTTCCCGCTGTAGGAAACCTTCAGCCCCTTGTCGGAAGCGAAAGTCTGCCTGAGGTGCAGGCTGCCCATCGGAAGGAAGGCGTTCACATATTTCCCTTGGAGGCCCATGGCGAGCTTCTCGCCACCGGCCCAGTCCTCCTTGTCCAGCAGTTCCCTGACTTTCGCAAGCAGTTCAGGCCCTCCCGAAGGCACCGGATCGTTGTCCGGATTGGCGCAGCCACCCCATAGAGTACCTTCGTTCAGCCAGATGAGATCGTCTTCAATCCCTCCATAGACCGTGGCACCAAGATGCCCGTTGCCAAGGGGCAGGGCTTCCTCGAAACGTGAGGCCGGCTTTTCATATTCCAGGACGAGCTTTTGGGCTGAAACGAAAGTCGGAATAAGGGTGCCGGCAGCAGCCAGCAGGAAGTGTCTGAACAAGTTGGACATAATGTTCGTTGATTTATCTTACGTTGAGGGTAATTGTCTTGAGATCGGAATCCTGTGAAGAATTACCGGTCATCAGGGTATAGTCTCCAGGTTCTACCGACCACTTGCCCTCGGCCCCGAAGCAACGGAGCATGTCGGCGGTGACCTCGAAACGGACGGTTGTGCTTTCCCCGTTTTTCAGGAATATCCTCTTGAAGGCTTTCAGTTCCTTGACCGGACGCGTCACCGAAGCGAATTCTTTATGGATGTAAAGTTGGACCACCTCGGCCCCGTCGAGAGGACCGTCGTTCGTAACCTCGACGCTGACAGTGCCGTAACCATTCCCGGATGCAACTTCAAGCACAGGATCTGAGAACGTGAAGGTGCTGTAGGAAAGACCGTAACCGAACGGGAAGAGGCAGCCGGTCTCGGAAGTAGCGAACTGGCGGGAATACTGAGAATGCTTGTAGTTGTACACTGTCTGGACCTGTCCGACGTTTCGCGGCATCGTGACCGGTAGCTTTCCGGACGGATTGATCTGACCTGCAAGTACTTCCGCAATCGCCTGACCGCCGGCCTGGCCTGGCTCCCAGACATTCAGGATGGCATTGACATTATCCTTGGCCCACTCGATGCTGTTGGCCCTGCCGGTCATGAGCACCATTACCACAGGCTTGCCGGAGGCACATACTGCTTCAAGCAACTCCTCCTGGAGTCCCGGAAGGTTGAGGTCGTCCCTGTCGCAGTTCTCTCCGCAGGTGCGCCCGAAGGCTGAATATCTCTGGGAATTCTCCCCGACCACCACGATGCAGACATCTGCGGCAGAAGCCTTGTGCCGGGCAGCAGCGATGCCCCTTGCGTCCACGTTGGAAATCTTCCCGCCGAAGCAGAGTGTGTCAATAGAAGCAGATGGGAATATATCCCTGATGCCCTCGGCCACAGTGACGACTGCGGAATCGGCCTGCGGCACAGCCCAATCACCCATGATGGTCTGGCTGTCGGCATTAGGACCTACTATGAATATCCTCCTGGGGGAAGAAAGCGGAAGGGTGCCGTCATTCTTCAGGAGCACCAGTCCTTGCCTGGCGGCCTCCAAGGCTGTCTGGAAATGCTTGTCGGCATTTTCCGTGACAGTGATTTCCTGCGGTACCGGATTTTCGAAAAGACCCACGGCGAATTTCATCTCGAGGATCTTTCCGGCGGCCTGGTCTATCCTTTTGACAGGAATACGGCCCGAATTGACGGCAGCGACCACGGCCTCGAAATAGTTGTCACCCTGCATGTGCATGTCTATCCCGGCTTCAACGGAGCGTACGAATGCTTCGGTGGAATCAGGAGCCCAATGGTGCATGGAATGGAGCCTCTCGATGTCCATCCAGTCGCTGACCACGAAGCCGTCGAAGCCGAGTTCATCCCTCAGCAAGTCCTTGAGCAGCCACTTGTTCCCGTGGCAAGGAATACCGTTCACCTCGTTGTGAGCCGCCATCACGGTGCCGACCTTGGCCTCCTTGATCGCAGCGACAAAAGGAGGAAGGTAGAGCTCCCTGAGCTTCCTTTCGGAAACATCCATCGGAGCTGCGTTGAGGCCACCGAAAGGTTCTCCGCCGGCAATCAGGTGCTTGGCGCAGGCGATGACGTGACCGGATAGGTCGCCATCGCGGCCCTGGAGGCCGAATATCTCATGTTTACCCATCTCTGAAACTACCAGGGCGTCTTCTCCGAAGGTCTCTCCCATACGGCCCCAGCGAGCGTCGCGGGAAACGTCGAGGTTCGGGCCGAATGTCCAGTAGAGGCCTCTCTGGCGCATCTCCTCGGCAGTCTCAGAACCGATGGTTTCGAGCAGTTCCGGATTGAATGTCGAGGCCAGGTTGATGTTCGTAGGGTACACCGTGCAGCCTTCTATCAGGGCATTTCCGTGGATTGCATCGATTCCG
>JBGVAE010000021.1:0-6765 GCA_045224215.1 Candidatus Cryptobacteroides sp.
GAAGAAACATGGTCCAGATGGACGGAGGCGATGACATATCCCGGAGTTTCAACAACTGCGCAGGAACGGGGCTCCGAACCGTTCCCTTTGGGAAGAGCAATCGTGAATGAACGGACTATCCGGTCCTTGGTGACAACCCCGTTGCCATAAGCTCCGCCGGCATACGGCATCGCTCGGCCGAAGGAGTATTCCCAGCCTCCGAGGCACTGGGCAAGATGCTCAGCCTGGAAGACGTCGTGTCTCCTGTTGCAGCTGTCGAGTTCATTGAGAGCAACCGCCAGGGGGGCCGCCTCCTTGATCATCGACGCAACTTCAGGCGCACTGTCTTCAGAATATTTCCCGAAAGCGCCGACATTGTATGTCATTATCTTAATGGAAGAACATCCGCTGAAAAGGGCCACGACCGCCATAATGTATATCAGAATCCGTCTCATAGAAAGCTTTTCCGAAATATAGCAAAAAAAATTTCCGTATATTCGCAAAAATTGAAGGATATGTCATTCTGGAAGGATTTCAGGGAGTATCTGCTCGACACGGCGAATATAGGTGACCAACTTGATACGACGGCTGCCGAGCAAAGCATAAGGAGGAACATTTTCTTCCGGGGTCCGAATGTATGGATTCTCGCTTTTTCCATCATTATAGCATCCGTTGGCCTCAACATCAACTCCACCGCGGTAATCATCGGTGCTATGCTCATCTCCCCTCTGATGGGCCCTATCGTCGGGGTAGGTCTCGGTCTCGGCATAAACGACACCGACCTGATCGGCAACGCCTTGAAGAATCTCCTGATAATGGTGGTCATAAGCCTTCTTGCGTCCTGCATTTATTTCGTACTCTCCCCTCTCCATCTGGCAAACCCGACAGAACTTGAAGCAAGGACATCTCCGTCGATCTACGATGTGCTGATAGCCCTGTTCGGCGGCTTTGCAGGAATCCTGGAACAGGCACGCAAGGAGAAAGGAACCGTCCTTTCAGGCGTGGCGATAGCTACCGCCCTGATGCCGCCTCTCTGCACGGCAGGATACGGGATCGCCAACCTGAGCGGAAAGTATTTCTTCGGAGCCATGGGACTCTTCTGCATCAACGCAGTATTCATAACCCTGGCCACATACCTTTCCAGCAAGTATTTCCATTTCAGGACAATCACTTATGAAGATGAAAGCATCGGGAAGAGGAAAAAGGCTGTCATCTCCTTTGCGGTGATCCTGGTGATAATCCCGAGTGTCTGGTCAGCAGTGAAGATGATCCAGAACAACAATTTCGTCGTTGCTGCAGAAGACTTCATAAGCAGCGAGAGAGTGTACGGGAAGTCATATATCTATGACTACAATATCTCCAAGGGCAGCCCGAACATGCTCACCCTGTACGTGACAGGAGAGCCACTGAAGCCGGACACGAAGTTGGAAATCCTAGACAATGCAAGCCGTTTCGGAATCCTCAGCGACAAGTTGACAATCGTCGACAAAGGAATATCCAGCGGCAAGGATGCCGTCAATCCTGTGATGATGGGAATATATGACCGGCTGGAGAGGCAGCTCCAGCAGAAAGATTCCATCATATCCTCACTTCAGCAGCAACTGAACCAATTGAAGGCCGCCTCCGGGACAGATCAGGGGAAGGATAGCACGAAAGTTGAATGACATCGTCATCAAAACCGTGTACGATGAAACTCCATAAGATTATCTCCATCTGCTTGCTGGCTCTTGGCAGCCTGGCTTGCAACGCGCAGAGGATAACCAATTCCAGCTATAACACCATTGGCTACATAAAGTCCGACGGCACTATTCAGGACGGATCCTATAGGACCGTTGGATATATCAAATCCGACGGAACTGTCCAGAATTCATCCTATAATACCATAGGATACATCAGAAGCAATGGTACGGTCCAGAATTCATCCTACAATACCGTTGGGTACATCAAAAGCAACGGAACCGTCCAGAATTCATCTTATAGGACCATCGGCTACGTAAAGTCAGACGGCACCGTGCAGGATGCCGGCTTCCGCACCATAGGCCACGCCAGCGGCATCCCGAAACGCTGGACTGCATTCTATTTCTTCTTTTTTGACAAGGTAGGTGACCGTTAGACCTACGGTCATGAAAGGAAGAGCCGGGTACAAAAAAAAAAGAGGGTGACTAATCAGTCCTAAGACTTTTCAGTCACCCTTTCTCGTAGCCCCACGTGGAATCGAACCACGATTTAAGGTTTAGGAAACCTCCGTTCTATCCGTTGAACTATAGGGCCATCATATTTCCCTGCAGGATCTTACTCAGCGCTCTTATCGATGATCTGACGACCTCTGTAGTAACCGCACTCAGGGCATACGTGATGATACATCACGGTTGCTCCGCAGTTAGGGCAAGTAGCGAGAGTAGGAACCGGTGCGAAATCATGGGTTCTTCTCTTGTCTCTTCTCTGTTTAGAGACTTTGTGTTTCGGATGTGCCATTGTTAACTATTTTTAAATTATTACTTATTCGTTTCAAGGAGGGACCTCAGCGACTCGAACGGAGTCTGTGCATCTTTCTCTCCTGCGGAATCCTTTCCGTCATGTTGATTCAGATACTTGAGTACCTCCGGATTGCACTCACCTTCCTCATGTACCCTCTGTACAGGCAGGGAAAGGCAGACGTAATCGTAAACAGTCTGGCTTAGGTCAAGGTCAGCATCGCTTTCCGGGAGGAAAACAATCTCGCGGTCACCATCTGTCTCCGGATCCCCGGAACCAAATTTCACACTGAGCTTGAAACCGGTCGAAACCGGCAGCTTCAAATCCTCGAGGCACCTGTCGCAGGAGACTGTCACGTGTCCGTCAATGTCGCAGTCAACTCCGGTATAGCTTCCGGACTTTTCCGCTGATACGAGCACAATCAGGTCAGCATCAAGTATTTCTGAATTCTCAAAACGGTCAAAGAACTCCTTCCCTGCGCTCCAGCGGAACTCTTTCCGCCCTTGCGCCAATCCATTCAGAGGAACTATAAAATCGTCTTTCATATTTTCGCCAAACAGATTAAGGGATGCAAAGGTATAAAAATTTTTCGGGAAATAAAATCTTTTCGAAAATAGTTTGGATTATTCGTCGTCGCCCGAATTGCCGGCACGCTTCCTGTCCATCGGATCAAGCAGGATCTTGCGGATCCTCATATGGTGAGGGGTTACCTCCACCAACTCGTCTTCACGGATATATTCAAGCATCTCCTCAAGGGACATCTTGACCGGAGGAGGAAGGGCGATCTTCTCGTCAGAACCAGCTGCGCGCACGTTGGTGAGCTTCTTGGTCTTGCAAATGTTGATGTTCAAGTCGCGTTCGCGGGTGTGCTCCCCTACCACTTCCCCGCAATAGATCTCCTCGCCCGGATCCACGAAGAACTTGCCCCTGTCCAAGAGTTTGTTCATCGAATATGCGATCGCATCACCGGTCTCGAGAGAAACCAGGGAACCATTGGTCCGATTGTCAATTTCACCCTTGTAAGGCTGGTATTCCTTATAGCGGTGTGCCATGATCGCCTCCCCCTGGGTAGCGGTGAGCAGGTTGCTGCGCAATCCCATGAGGCCTCTTGTAGGAATATCGAACTGCAGAAGGGTACGGTCACCTCTCGGTTCCATATGGAGCAAGGCACCTTTGCGGCGGGTAGAAAGATCGATGGCAGCCCCTACGAACTGCTCCGGAACCTCGATGGAAAGGTCCTCGATAGGCTCGCAGCGCTGGCCGTTGATGGTCTTGTCGAGCACCTTCGGTTGTCCGACCTGAAGCTCGAAGCCTTCCCTGCGCATCTCTTCGATGAGGACAGAGAGATGGAGGACTCCACGGCCATAGACGATGAATGAATCGGCATTCTGGCCAGGCTTCACTTTCAGTGCGAGGTTCTTCTCGAGTTCCTTGTCCAGCCTGTCCTTGATATGCCGGGAGGTCACATATTTTCCGTCCTTTCCGAAGAAAGGTGAATTGTTGATCGTGAAGAGCATACTCATGGTAGGCTCGTCGATGCTGATCGGCGGAAGGGCCTCCGGATACTCCAGGTCAGCCACGGTGTCTCCAATCTCGAATCCGTCTATTCCAACCACAGCACATATGTCTCCGCAACCTACCGTCTCCACATTAGCCTTTCCGAGACCGTCGAAGACCATCAATTGCTTGACCTTATGCTTCTCGAACTGGTTGTACCGCTTGCACAGGGTGACCATCTGTCCTGTATGAAGCTCTCCGCGAGTGACCTTGCCCACTGCGATACGGCCGACGTACGGAGAGTATTCAAGGGATGTGACCTGCATCTGGACCGTACCTTCGACGATCTTCGGAGCCGGAACCACCTCCAGGATGGCATCCAGCAGCGGAGTGATGTCTGAGGTAGGGCTCTTCCAGTCCTCGGACATCCAACCTTGCTTAGCACTTCCGAATATGGTCTTGAAATCAAGCTGGTCGTCGGTGGCGTTCAGGGCGCACATCAAGTCGAAGACCTCTTCCTGGACCTCGTCCGGACGGCAGTTGGGCTTGTCAACCTTGTTGATGACCACCACCGGTTTCTTACCGAGTTCAAGGGCCTTCTGAAGCACGAAACGGGTCTGCGGCATGCAGCCTTCGAACGCATCGACCAGAAGCAGGACTCCGTCGGCCATGTTCAGCACCCTCTCCACTTCACCTCCGAAATCGCTATGGCCAGGAGTGTCTATGATATTGATTTTAACCCCTTTGTAGGTAACCGATACATTCTTTGCCAGGATGGTGATGCCCCTCTCCCTTTCTATGTCGTTGTTGTCCAGGATCAACTGCCCGAGGTTCTCAGGCTGGCGTACCAGGTTTGCCTGGTAGATCATCCTGTCCACGAGGGTAGTCTTTCCATGGTCTACGTGCGCGATAAGCGCTATATTCCTAATCTCCTGCATATTCAAAATCCGTTTCTGCTTAGATATAACTTACAAATTTACGGATTTCCGGTGGAATCTGAAAAAATGATTAAATTTGTAAAGAAACGAACTGAAACAATATGGCTAAACTTTGGGACAAAGGATACGACGAAGACGAGAGGATAGACGCCTTCACCGTCGGACATGACCGCGAACTGGATCTGGAACTGGCTCCATACGACATCTTGGGGACGATGGCACACATCACGATGCTGGAAAGCGTCGGATTGCTACGTTCCGAAGACCTCAAGATCCTCCTCCCTGAATTGAAGGAACTGTACAGGGAAGCCTCAGAAGTCAGATTCACCATCGAACCTGACGTGGAAGACGTGCACTCGCAGGTCGAATTGCTCCTCACCAGGCGGCTCGGAGACATCGGCAAGAAAGTCCATACGGGGAGGTCACGCAACGACCAGGTACTAGTGGACCTTAAGCTTTATGCCAGAGACCGTATCGAAGGTACCGTCCGCAAGGTCGAATCCCTGTTCAAAACGCTCCAGGAAGCCAGCGAGAGATACAAGGACATCCTTTTGCCTGGATACACCCATCTCCAGGTCGCCATGCCATCGTCTTTCGGCTTATGGTTCGGGGCGTATGCCGAGAGCCTTTCCGACGACATGACCGTAATGAAGGCAGCATGGGACGTGGTCAATCTCAATCCACTGGGTTCCGCTGCCGGCTACGGGTCTTCAGCAAAGATCGACAGGACGATGACCACCAGGCTGCTCGGCTTCGATGACCTGGACTACAACTCGGTCTATGCCCAGATGACCAGGGGCAAGATGGAACGCTCCGTCGCCTTCGCATATTCATCGATAGCAGAGACTGTGGGGAAACTGGCCTATGACGGTTGCCTGTTCTCAAGCCAGAATTTCGGGTTCATTAGACTGCCGGATGCCCTCACGACCGGTTCCAGCATAATGCCGCATAAGAAGAACCCTGACGTTTTCGAACTGGTCAGGGCAAGATGTAACAAGATCATCGGCGTTCCTAACTCCCTGCGCCTTGTCAGCGGCAATCTGCCGTCAGGCTATTTCAGGGACCTCCAGGTGCTTAAGGAGATATTCTTCCCTGTATTCGATGAGATGGACAGTTGCCTGGACATCGTGGAATATGCGATAAAGGGCATGGAAATAAACGTCGACATCATGTCGGACCCTAAATACAAGCTGGCTTTCAGCGTGGAAGAAGTGAACAGGCTTGTCGGTGAAGGTGTGCCTTTCCGGGATGCTTACCGTCAGGTCGCCGATTCGATAAAGGAAGGCAGCTTCGAATTCAGTGGAAAACTGTCTCACACCCACGAGGGCTCTTTGGGGAACCTTTGCAACGACCGGATCGCAGCAAGGTTCAATAGGATAATCGGTAGTTTCGGCTTCGAAAAGGTAGCAGAAGCGATCGATGCGCTTGTCAGTTAAGCTGAAGCCCGTCCAGCAAGCCTACATATTTCCTTACACCATCGAAGATCTCTTCGGGGAATATGTATTCGTCTGCCGTATGGGACCGGGAAGAATCCCCGGGGCCTATCTTCATCGTTGGGAAGGAGCAAAGGGACTGGTTGCTTGTAGTAGGAGATCCGAAAGGCTCAAGTCCCAAGGACAGGCCCCTTTCCACCGCTGGATGAGTCATTGCAAGATGGGAACTTTCCAGCCTGGTGGACCTTTCATGAACTTCGCATTTCACGGAAGCCTTGATCGTTTCCAGGAGTTCAATATTCGTGTACATCCCGTTCGGACGCACGTCCACCACGAAACTGCAGGAATCAGGGAGCACGTTGTGCTGGCTCCCGGCAGATATCATCGTGACGGACATCTTCACCGGTCCGAGGTATTCGGAGACCCTGCCGAACCTATGAGTC
>JBGVAE010000022.1:0-32740 GCA_045224215.1 Candidatus Cryptobacteroides sp.
ACAGGGACTTCCTTCACAACCTCCCTGACCACTTCGACAGGAACTTCGCGTATGACTTCCCTGACGATAGGTTCAGCCACGACAGCAACCGGCCGCTTGTCGTGCCCGCCAAGCCTCAATACGATTCCGGCGGAGGCCTGGGCGAAATTCGCACCCTTGCTGCCGAACGATTTCAGGAATTCTCCCTGGAGACGTATTCCTAAGCGGTTGCTCATCCAGCCTACTACTCCAATCCCGGCAGATACCGGGAAGAAAGAATCCGAGTCGAAGGTAAATCCCTTGTTCCAAGCATCTTCAGCCTTCCAGACAGCTTCCTTTGTCACATCTCCTTTGAATTGCCCGAAATATGAATTCGGGAATGTCTTACGGTAGTAATTGACACCGATCCTCAGGTAAGGCTGGATCCATTCGCTTGAAGTAAAGGGCCTGAACTGCAATCCAGGACCGGCCATGGACGACCATCCCTGTACGATCTTCTCGGATTCATAGTACCTGGCAAGTCCGAAGGTACCTTGCAAGTCAGCATAGAGCCACTTCTTAAGTTCCTTGGCGGCGTACAGGTCCGCCCCTCCATAAAGGAGTTTCTCCTCAAGCGTGAATAAGTAGTCACCGCCAGGAGTCTGGTGGAAATCAGTTACGGAAGTCCTGGTGAGATTCATCACAGAACCGCCGAGTCCGAATTCCCAAGCCCCGGGTCGTTTCTGGCCCGGTGCTGTGATGGAGCACAAGGCCAGCAGCACGGCGGCAAAGGCCGCCTTGTTCATAAAGATTTTCATAAGTCCCGATAACTTTGTGTTTTGGATTGTTTATTTGAGTGAATACTCAGTCAGGTTTTGGATTCCGGGAATGCCGTAATAGGCAGCGACGATGTCCCCTTTAAGATATATCTTCCTGCCAAGCAACTCGGGATGGTCCACAAGATTGATCGCATCCCTGATGTCTCCCTTGGAAAGCTGGACTGACATGCATGAACTTTTATCAGAAGCAGAAGTCCTGGAAGCTATCGCCAGATTCGTCAGTGACGTGAACGGAGCCTCGAAAGAAATGCCGTTCTTGGTAGATGTTAGGTCACCGCCCACGATGTAACCGCAGACCCAGACGCCTTTTTCTCCGGCCTTGTCCATGGCCTGGCCGACTCCATAGGCACTGGCCATGCTGGTACCGGCGTCCGGTGAATTACCCGAGCCGATCACATAGTCTTCGCTGTTCCAATACCGCACAGTGTCCACTTTGATGGAAAGAGTGGTAGCGGTGCCGCCTGAAGGTCCCTCGCCGGGGCAGGATATTCCCAGGGAAAGGATTTCCCTCGCTTCCAGGTTCCTTGTCAGAAGTTTCTCAGACTTGTCGCCGCTGTTCATCCAGACGGCCACTTCCCCAGGATTGAAATACCCGATCCTGCTTTCTGACTTACCATAGTCCAGCTGTCCGCCCGCAGACACTGCATAGAGGTTCCCCTGGGGATAGACACTGGCGAAATTTCCATCGATCCGGAGTTTGAGTCCGGAATTGAGCTGCGTGCAATTGAATTCAACCCTCGTACTTGTACCTGACTGTACCACTACAACCTGCTCGTCTCCAAACAAAGGCATGTCAAATGCAGGCACAGTGAAATCGCAGGACAGGGCCTTAAGGGAATATGTCCCGGGATCGACTAGCATCGACTCCGGAGAATTGGAATACATGCCATCATAAAGGATCTCGCCGGCCGAATTCCTAACCTGAAGTATAAAGGAATCGGTGTCCGGCATCTCGGTCAAAGCACGTGTGGACATATTGGGATTGAAATGCCACTCCAGAGCGCCCAGTGACTGGTCGGAAGGAAACTTGTTGCATGAGGCACACAAGAGAGCGAATAAAATCGCGGAGCCGGCAACAGATTTGGGAAGTAAGGGTGATAAAGTCTTCATAGTTGCGAAAGTTTTTACGGAACGCACCGTTGCGATCCATCAGCAAAAGTACGGGAAACAAAAAACAAGAAAGAAAAGAAACAGAAAAATCTCGCTAAAGAAACTCCAATTGACGTTTTTTATCCGCAGGGACCCTATAAATTCACGAGGCAATCGCAGTCACTGCGATCGCCCCGCTACTTAACCTAAACTTAAACTATGAAAAACTTCACCCCAAATATACAAATTTTTTAAATAGTTGCTACTTTTCGAAACGAATTTTTGCATATTTAAGCAATAAAATTTTTTCTCCGTACACATCGAAAACAATTCTTGCTTTCAAATCGGGCACGGCTCCAGTGATTTCCATTATCTTTCCGAACCCGAATCGATTGTGTTCTATCCGCTGTCCGACCTTCAAATCCGTCATCGGAACCGGCACGAATTCTTCATCCGGGATCTTAGGCGGCAAAGGCCGGTTCCGAAGGGACTCGATGTTCTTTGAAGGGGAAGGAACAGCCGGCTTCGGAGCAACACTTGCCTTTGGCTTGTATCCTCCGCCATAGGATCCTTCTCCCCTGCTTCCGAATCCGGAGAAAGAACGACGGAACGGGAATCGGTCCATCTCGCCTGAGACGGCTTCGTAGTCCTCCTTATGGAGAGGATTGGCGATGAATGCAGGATCTATTTCCCGGAGGAAACGGCTGGGAGAATTGGATTCGTGCTTCCCATTACGCATCCTTGTCTGGGCATATGAAAGGAGAACTGCTTTCTTCGCCCTTGTCATGGCCACGTAGAAAAGCCTCCTTTCTTCCTCGATGTCTGCTGATGAAGAAAGCATGCCTCCGGAAGGGAACAGATTCTCTTCCATACCGGCCACGAAAACATAAGGGAATTCAAGTCCCTTTGCGGAATGCGCGGTCATGAGGGCTATCCTGTTGCGGGCATCTTCCTCGTCTGTGGTATCGACACCGGCCAGCAGGGAAACATTCTCAAGATAGTCACCAAGGGTTACCAGAGGGAACTGCACTTCCGGCACATCGTAATACTGCCCCTCAGATTCCAGTTCTTCCAGATATTCATTCTGCCTTTCTTCCACGAAGGACATGACGCTGTTGACAAGCTCTTCCACATTGGAAGCCCTGGACTGGCTTTCAATGGAAGGATCGGCCTTGAAATGGGCCAGCAGTCCGCAAGCATCCGACAAGGCGGTCGCAAGCTGCATGGCGTCAGTCTTCCCGACCTTAGATGCAAAGTTGTCCATCATGTCGCAGAAGCTCCTTATCCTGGCCACGGCAGGAGCTTTCAAGCCGAATTCGGCAAACTTTTCGGAATATGCGGCCTTGAACATCGAAGTTCCCAGAGCCCGTGCCATCGAAGAAAGCGCGGCCACGGAGGTATCTCCTATACCCCTCGCCGGCATATTCACGACACGCTTGAAAGACTCATCGTCGTTGACGTTGACCACAAGCTTGAAATATGCCATCATATCCTTGACTTCGGCCCTCTCGTAAAAAGAGTTCCCAGAGTAGATCACATACGGGAGATTGCGCTTCCGGAGAGCTTCCTCCAGAGCCCTGGACTGCGAATTGGTACGGTAGAGGATAGCGAAATCCTGATATTTGCAGCGGTCCTCCTGCATGCGGGCTACGATCTCCGAGGCTATCCGCAAGGCTTCTTCCTGCTCAGAGTAATTCTTGAGTATCCGGATCTTCTCTCCCGTCTCACCCACCGCCACGCAATTCTTGGGAATACGGTTCTCGTTCTTGGCAATCAGCGAATTGGCTGCATTGACTATGTTCGCGGTGGAGCGGTAGTTCTTCTCAAGGCGGAACACCTTGCATCCCGGATAGTCCTTCTTGAAATTCAGGATGTTCTCTATCTTCGCCCCTCTGAAGGCATAGATGGACTGGGAGTCGTCACCAACCACGCAAAGATTCCTGTGAAATTCACACAACTTCTTGAGTATCAAATACTGAGCAAAGTTTGTGTCTTGATACTCATCCACAAGAACATAGTCGAAGCGGGATGCGATAGAGAGCCTTGCTTCGGGATAGTCCCGAAGCAATATATTCATATTCAGGAGGATATCATCGAAATCCATAACTCCGCTGTTATGGCACTTCGATGCATAGAGTGAATATATGTCGCAGATACGGGGCTTGCGCGACTGGATGTCTTTCTCGACAGCCTGGCGGTTGTTCCTGTAGGCTGCCGCCGTTACCAGGTTGTTCTTTGCAAGGGAGATCCTGGCAAGGACATCCTTCGGCTTGTAAACCTTGTCATCCAGTCCAAGTTCCTTGATGCAAGCCTTTATGGCACTGACAGAATCGCTTGTGTCGCTGATCGTGAAAGTGGGCGGGTAGCCGAGGTTTTGGGAATATTCCCTCAGGAATCTTACGAATATGGAATGGAAGGTTCCCATCCGGAGTTTCCAGGCGTTGCGGCGGCCGACCAGCAAAGCAATCCTTTCCTTCATTTCATTGGCCGCTTTCTTGGTAAAGGTCAGGGCCATCACCCGTGAAGGGTCGCATCCCTTTTCCAGAATCAATGCAATCCTGCTGGTCAGAACCTTGGTTTTTCCTGCACCCGCCCCAGCTACTATCAGCACCGGTCCGTCAACACTGCTTACCGCCTTTTCCTGTTCGTCGTTAAGCCCTTCGAAAATAGCACTCCGATTGTTTTCCATAATGGCACGAAAATACGGATTTTTCCTGAAAAATGAGTACATTTGCAAATTGTAGTAGCAAAAACTATCAATCCAATTTATAATGTCAAACAAAATCTATTTGAAAAAAGGTCTGAACATTCCGATAAGCGGAGAAGCAGTCCTTGAAACAAAGAAAAAGATCGTGCCTGACGTTGTAGCCGTGAAGCCTACGGACTTCAAAGGTTTCTCTCCGAGACTCCTCGTAAAGGAAGGAGACAATGTCCTCGCTGGATCTCCTGTTTTGGCAGACAAGCAGAACCCTGACATCCTCCTCGCGTCTCCGGTCAGCGGAACCGTGAAGGAAATCGTAAGGGGTGAGAAGAGGAAACTGCTCGCAGTCCTCGTGAAGGCCGATGGAGAAAGGCTGTCCGTGGATTTCGGTGCAAAGAATCCTTCCGGCCTCTCTTCCGACGAGGTTAAGGAAGCTCTTCTGAAAAGCGGTCTGTGGCCATCAATCGTGCAGAGGCCTTACGGCATCATCGCCAACCCGGCAGTGACTCCGAAGGCTGTTTTCGTTTCTGCATTCTCCACCGCACCGCTCGCTGCTGACTGCGAATTTGCCTTCAAGGATGACTTCGACGCCATCCAGGCAGGAATCACGGCCATGTCAAGGATAGCCAAGGTCCATGTCTGCATCAACGGCGAGTCTTCCATCTTTGCCAAGCTTTCCGACGCTACCGTACACACGGTAGTCGCCAAGAAGCATCCTGCAGGAAACGTTGGAGTACAGATCAGCCACCTCTCCCCTATCAAGAAGGGGGAGACCGTATGGACCCTGAACCTTGCTTCCCTCGCATCGATAGGCAAGCTCTTCAAGACCGGCAAACTCATGCTCGACCGCAAGGTCGCAGTGACCGGACCTGCCGCCAATGAACCGGCATATTACGAAACACTTCCTGGGACTCCGGTCAAGGAACTTGCCCAGATTCCTGCCACACAGGAGGAAATCCGCTTCATCAGCGGAGATGTCCTCTCCGGCGAGAACATCGGTGCCGATGGCTATCTCGGCTTCTTCGACAATCAGGTCACTCTTCTGAAGGAAGGCCGCGAAAGGGAGCTTCTCGGATGGGCGAATCCTCTCAGGTTCAACCAGTTCAGTTCATCTATGGCGTATTTCTCATGGCTCCTGCCTAAGAAGAAGTACAACATGGACACCAACACCCACGGCGGAGTCCGCGCTTTCGTCTGCTCAGACGTCTACGGCAAGGTTCTCCCGATGGACATCTTCCCTGTCTATCTCATCAAGGCCTGCCTTGCCGGCGACATTGACAAGATGGAACAGTTCGGAATCTACGAGGTCCTTCCTGAGGATCTGGCCCTTTGCGAGTTCGTCGATCCTTCGAAGAACGACATCCAGGCCATCATCAACGATGGTATCGACCTCATGCTCAAGGAAATGGCTTAAAGGATATTCACTATGGAAGAAAACACAGTAAAACCAGGCCTTTTCGAGAAAGGCGGTAAATTAGGGTGGCTGCATTCCACGGTGGATGCTTTCGACACCTTCCTCCGTGTCCCTGCTACGGTGACCTCCAAGGGTTCCCACGTCAGGGATGCCATCGACATCAAGAGGGTCATGATCATCGTGGTGCTTGCCCTTGTCCCTGCAGCCCTGTTCGGCATGTGGAACGTAGGTTACCAGCACCATCTTGCAGTAGGAGACCTCCCTGGGTTCTGGCACCAGTTCTGGTGGGGACTCTGGAAAGTCGTCCCTCTCTATCTCGTATCTTACATCGTTGGACTTGGAATCGAGTTCACCGGCGCACAGATCAAGGGCGAAGAAGTAAACGAGGGTTACCTCGTATCAGGTTTCCTCATCCCTCTGATCGTTCCTGTGGACGTTCCGCTCTGGATGCTCGCAGTTGCAGTGGCATTCGCGGTGATATTCGGCAAGGAGGTATTCGGGGGTACCGGTATGAACTTCCTCAACCCTGCCCTCCTCGCACGCGCATTCCTGTTCTTCTCCTATCCTAGCAAGATGTCGGGTTCCGAGGTTTGGATCGCCCACCGCTGCGGCGCTGACGCAATCACCGGAGCAACCCCTCTTTCTTATCTCGGAGACGGAATGGATGCCCTTACATCCAACGGCTACACCTTCTGGAACATGTTCGCGGGAACCATTCCTGGTTCCGTCGGTGAGACCTCAGTGATCGCAATCCTGATCGGTGCCTTCATCATCCTCTGGACCGGAGTCGCCAGCTGGAAGGTCATGGTTTCTTCAGTCGCAGGTGCTCTCCTGATCGGATGGATCGGTAACCTCTGCGGTGTGACCGACATCCCTGCAGTCTATCAGCTCGTAATGGGCGGCTTCGCCTTCGGTACCGTATTCATGGCGACCGACCCTGTGACCTCCGCACAGACCGAGACCGGCAAATGGATCTACGGATTCCTCGTCGGAGCTCTCTGCGTAACCGTAAGGTTCTTCAACCCTGGTTATGCCGAGGGTATGATGCTCGCTATCCTGCTCATGAACACATTCGCACCTCTGATCGACCACTGCGTCACCAGCAGCGCCACGAAGAGAAGGGCGAAGAAAGTCTCAATCGTCTAATTGCCTAGGAATATGAATACCAACAGTAATACATATACTATTATTTACACCACCGTCATAGTGGCCGTGGTGGCAGCGATTCTGGCTTTCGCATCCCAGTCCCTCAAGTCAAGGCAGGATGACAACGAGAAAGCGGACACCATCTCCCAGATGATGACAGCCGCACAGTTCGCAACCAAGGCTGAACTCCAGAAGCTTGGCAACACCAAGGTTCTGGCAAAGTACGCCGAGGAAATCGAGCAGGCTTTCACTGTCGGCACAGACGGACAGAAGATCGCCGACCTGGACCTCGACAAGGTCTATTCACCAAAGGAACTCAAGAAGCAGAACTACAAGATCAAGGACGGCTCAGGCGCCGAAATCCCTGTATTCATCTTCAAGAACGGAACCACAGTCGTACCTGTCTATGGTGCCGGACTCTGGGGACCGATCTGGGGCTACATAGCCTTCGAGCCTTCTTCCAACACCATCAAGGGTGCCTATTTCGATCACGAAAGTGAAACTGCAGGCCTCGGTGCAAAGATCAAGGACGACCCGGCATTCCAGGCCGAGTTCATCCGCGAGCAGGCTGATTTCACAAATCAGAACGTGTTTGACATTGTCAAGGGAGGAGCTCCAAAGAACGCTGACGGAACTTCCGTCATCGACAACAAGATCGATGCGATCACCGGTGCTACTATGACTTCCAACGGTCTTGACGCTGCCATCGACACGTGGCTCGGAGCGTACTCGGCTTACTTCAAAGGTACAACCGCCAAAACAGAGGAGGAATAATCATGGATGCTAAACTGAAAGAAACAATACTCAATCCGATATTCAAGGGCAATCCTATCACCGTCCTTGTCCTCGGTATCTGCTCTTCCCTGGCCGTTACGGTCACGATGAAGGGCGCACTCGTGATGGCCCTCTCTGTCATCGTGGTGACAGGTATCTCAAGCCTCATCCTTTCGCTGCTCAGGAACACCATTCCTAGCCGCGTCCGTATCATCGTGCAGCTGGTCGTCGTTGCAATGATGGTGATTCTCGTGGACCAGATCCTGAAGTCCTTCGAGGCCACCTACGCAATCGACAAGCAACTCAGCGTGTACATCGGCCTCATCATCACCAACTGTATCGTCATGGGACGCATCGAGGCATTCGCCCTTGGCAACAAGCCTTGGCCTTCATTCCTAGACGGAGTCGCCAACGGAGCAGGCTACGGAATGATCCTCCTGATCGTCGCATTCTTCCGTGAGCTTCTCGGAAGCGGTACACTCTTCGGAGTCGATGTGCTGAACTGGCTCGGCTACACGCCTAACAACCTGGTTATCCTTCCTCCGTTCGCCCTCATCCTCCTCGGATGCATCGTATGGGTACAGAGGAGCATCCAGAAAGACCTGCAGGAGAAATAAAAACACATCAAGGTTATGGAATATCTCAGCTTATTCGTAAAGTCAATTTTCGTTGACAACATGATCTTCGCTTACTTCCTGGGTATGTGCTCATACCTGGCAGTATCGAAGAATGTGAAGACGGCTGCCGGCCTTGGTGTCGCTGTCATCTTCGTCCTGCTCGTGACCCTCCCGATCAACTACTTGCTCAACAAGTATGTCCTGGCTCCTGACGCTCTGATCAAAGGTGTTGACCTGAGTTTCCTCAGCTTCATCATCTTCATCGCCGTCATCGCAGCCATCGTGCAGATCGTCGAGATGGTCGTAGAGAAATTCAGTCCGTCGCTCTATTCCGCCCTCGGAATATTCCTGCCGCTGATCGCCGTGAACTGCGCGATCCTCGGTGGCTCCCTGTTCATGCAGCAGAGGGATTTCGCCAATGTCGGAGAGAGCGCTGTCTATGCCCTCGGTTCCGGAATCGGCTGGTTCCTTGCCATAGTGTCCCTCGCGGCCATCCGTGAGAAGATGTCCTACTGCAAGGTACCCGCTCCTCTGAAGGGCCTCGGAATCACATTCATCACTGTGGGCCTGATGGCTATCGCAATGATGACTTTCATGGGTATTTCACTTTAAAGAAGGAGGTACGGATATGTTCAATACAATCATCGGAGCCATCGCAACCATAGTTGTCGTAACGCTCATCCTCGTTGCACTCCTTCTTTTCATCAAGGCAAAGCTCACTCCTTCGGGATCTGTAGGGATCGACATCAATGGAGGCAAGAAGAACCTTGAAGTCCCTATCGGCGGCGACCTCATGCACACCCTTGCAGACCAGGGAATATTCCTTCCTTCAGCCTGTGGTGGAAAGGCCAACTGCGGCCAGTGCAAGGTTCAGGTCCTTGAGGGTGGCGGAACCATCCTCCCTACCGAGACCGGTTTCTTCAACCGCAAGCAGATCAAGGACGGCTACCGTCTCGGCTGCCAGGTGAAGATCAAGGACAACATCAAAATCCAGGTCCCTGACTCAACCCTCAGCGTGAAGAAGCTCGAGTGCGAGGTCATCTCCAACAAGAACGTAGCTACCTTCATCAAGGAATTTACGGTGAAGCTTCCTGAAGGCGAGCATCTCGATTTCAAGTCGGGTGAATACATCCAGATCGACATCCCTGAATACGACATCGATTTCGCCGACATCGACGTGGACGACATCTACAAGTCAGACTGGGAGAAATACGGCTTCTTCGGCATCAAAGCCAAGAACACAGTTCCTACGATCCGTGCTTACTCCATGGCTTCGTATCCTGCAGAGAAGAACATCATCAAGCTCAATGTACGTATCGCTACTCCTCCTTTCGACAGGAGCCAGCCTAAAGGCGTATTCAAGATGCTGCCGGTTCCTCCGGGAGTCGCATCTTCCTACGTCTTCACCCGCAAGCCGGGCGACAAGGTCTGGATCAGTGGTCCGTTCGGAGAATTCCTCCTTCCTAAGGATGATCCGGAGGAGCAGGAATATGTATTCGTGGGAGGTGGTGCCGGTATGGCTCCTCTGAGAAGCCACATCATGCATCTCTTCAAGACTCTGAAGACCACTCGCAAGGTCCACTTCTTCTATGGAGCGCGCAGTCTTGTCGAGGCCTTCTATCTCGAGGACTTCGCGGAGATCGAGAAGGAATTCCCGAACTTCCAGTTCCATCTGGCCCTTGACCGTCCTGACCCTGCAGCTGATGCAGCAGGTGTCAAGTACACGGCCGGCTTCGTACACAACGTTATGTACGAGACCTACCTCAAGGATCACGAGACTCCGGAAGACATCAAGTACTTCATGTGCGGTCCGCCTATGATGGTGGCTTCCGTCAACAACCTGCTTGACAGTCTGGGAGTCCAGCCTGAAAGCATCCTCTACGACAACTTCTCGTAGTCCCCTCAAGGCTGAATGCTGATAACAGGTGGCTGACCATCCGTCAGTCACCTGTATTTCATTCCTGTCCCGATGAAGACCTTCCTCAGGCTTCGAAGGTAACTTCCAGGCCGTCGTAGGCGGCTTTGAGTGGGGTTGGGAGCGAGGCGTCGAGCTGTGACTGGGACTGTTTGCCGTGGAGGGAACGGGCGATATGGGTGATGTATGCGGGCTGGCCTTCCTTCGGTTTGTACCGGCCCTCACGAAGGAGCATGTGTACTGTCCGGAGGACCAAAGGAGCACTTGAATGCACGAATATCCTGAAATCTTCGTCCTTCTCCATCCCCATCGTCGACTCCATGATGAGACCGGTTATCGGATTGCCCGGCTTGATGTGCGGATCGATTCCGACCAGGCGGGCGGCAATTCCCGTGATGCCCCCGGTGTCAGTGGCGTAAAGGACACGGACCGGTAGTTTCTCTATCAAGTAAATCAGAGCCTGTTCCCTCAGGTCTTTGGTCGCATGGTTGGCAGGAAGGGCCGTAAGGGTCATTCCGCAGATCGTGACCTTATCCCCTACTCCAAGAGGGATGACAGGAGGAATCGGAAGTCCGGTCTCCTTGGAGGCCTTCTCCAGATCTTCCATTGCCCGGTCTATCCATGTTGCACCAAGGAATATATGTCCGGGAGCCAGTTTGAGTGCTGCCTCTGGATTGTAATGGTCCCCGTGTGAATGGGTGAAGAACAGGGCCTCCGGATGGAATCCTTCAGGAATCATGTCTTCGGAAGTAGGAGTGAAATCGATGATTACCTTACCGTCCAACAAGACACTGGAGTGCCTCCTTATGCGGCCGTCCGCATCAGGCGTTGGCTTGCCGGCAGCACCGGTACCCAGGAAACGGACCTTGAGCGGCTCCGAAACTTCCTCGCCGGCTATGTAATGCAGATAACCTCCTTCAAGTTTCCTGACAGGAATATCCGCTCTACCAGAATAGGATGGTATGATTGCGGATGCAGCCTTAGCCGAAGCAGAAAGACTTTCCAAACCTGCGGCCACTGCCGCACCTGCACTGATACTCAAGAATTTCCTTCTATCCATATGATTCGCTTCTGTCAATTACAATTATAATGAATTTCGGCGAATAATTCATACCTTTACTACATGATTGACAAAAGAGCGCAGATGATGGATGCCGGGATGAGGCTGTTCCAGACCGAGAAGCCTTTCGGGACGGTCCTGGGGGGCATCAAGACGGAAATGGCCAAGTACGGGAAGGTGCTGAGGGCCAATGAAACGGACCCTTCGCAGCTTCCTGACACCACCGGTGATTGCGACCTGTTCCTGGACTGGTCCTCAGCCTTCAAGAACCGTTACATTTCCTGCAAGCTTGAGGATGCCGGTATGGTAGGAACAACGGCCGAGGGCGAGCCCGTCCGCAGGTACGCAGTGACGCTGAAGGAAGGGAACACCAACAAGGGCTTGAACAAGGCCCTCGCCGCAGCGGCCATAATCATATTCCTTGCCCTTGCCTTCATCATCGGCAAAGGACATCCGTCTTTCTGGATAGTATTGATATTCCTCTCCCTGGGCTGCTGCAGTGCCTATCGGATGCTGAAGCCGAGCAAGATGGCCACTCAGCTGGCCAAGCAGCTCCTGGAAGTATTCAAAGAAGCGAAGTAGCCGCCGAGGCTCCGGCAAGCATTCCTGTGGAAAAGGCGCACTGGAGGTTGTAGCCGCCCGTGTCGCAATCCATGTCGAGTACTTCACCGCAGAAATACAGCCCTTCCTTCAGCTTTGACTCCATCGTCTTGGCCACCACTTCGTCGCTGGATATTCCCCCTGCCGTGATGACGCAGCGCTCGTAGCCGACATATCCGATGATGTCGAACCTCCAGTCTTTCAGCGTCTTGGCAAGCAGTTCGAGATCTACATCGTATCTTCTCTTCTGCACTCTCTTCCCACGACCATAGACCTCCTGCCTGATCCTTGTCTTGAGGATATCAGGATTCCAAGCCTGGAAGCCCGGAATCAGTTCCCAAGGCATCAGCTTGCCGAGAAGGATCCGGTACATCTCCTTGCCGTTGATGCCACGTCCGTCCTTGGCCTGGCGGGTTCGCGGATCGTTGCCGATCTCCTTCCAGAGGGTCTTGACGCGCTCTGTCAGCTCTTCCTGCGGCACGCCCGGCTTCAAATCCAGCGAAAAGCACACCTTGCTACCGTTCATGAGGGCTTTGACGCACTTGCGGCTCACCATGAAGCCGATCGGGCCCTCTATTCCTCCGTCCGTGAAATCTATATCTCCGAATTCAGACTCGGCTGTGGTTCCATCGATACTGACCGAAAGGCTGACGTTCTTGAGCTTCGCCCCCTTCAGTGCCTCACCGCTTCCGGTCATCGGCGTCTCCCTGGAAATATGTCCCTTCATCTCAGGTTGCGTGCCATCCTGCACCTTGAAGCCTTTAGGTACGAGAGCTGTGAGAGACGGGAAGCAAGGCGTAACCTTGTGCCCGAAGAAGCCGGCCCAGCGGTACCCGTCTCCGGTCGAGCCGGTGAAAGGATATGAAAGCCCGCCCGTGGCGATGATCAGCTTGGAGCACTCGAAGGTCTCGCCGTTGGTGCAAATCACCGTAAAATCCGGCCTGACCTCTTCCACCTCTCTTTCCGTCAGCAAGGTAACTCCCTGCCGCAGAACAGTCTCCACAATGGTATCCAGGACATCGGAGGCTCTGTGGGAATATGGGAAGGCGCGGTCTCCCCTTTCGATGACAGTCTCGAGGCCGTTCCCCTCGAGGAAATCGATCATATTCTCAGGAGTGAAGTTGAAGAACGCAGGCTTCACGAAAGCCGGGTTCGTACGAATATGCCTCGAGAACTCGTTCCAGTCCTTGACATTGGTGAAATTGCAGCGGCCCTTGCCGGTGAATAGTATCTTCCTTCCGGGACGCGGCATCTTTTCGAGTACGGTTATCTTCGCTGAATTTCCCCGGGGAAGGGCTTTAGCAGCCCCGTAGGCGGCCATCAGCCCGGCGGCTCCTCCGCCTATGATGAGAATATCGGATTTCATATTGCAAATTTAGCCGATTGTTTGGAATATTTTGATTATATTTGCAATCCATTTCCGCGAGAAATGTTGACAAGCCACTTTAGCTCAGTCGGTAGAGCAACGCATTCGTAACGCGTAGGTCAACAGTTCAAATCTGTTAAGTGGCTCAAAACCATCGAATTATAAAGAACTGAGTTTGGTTATACTATGAGAATGAAAACTTCAGCAGTACTTGCGGCATTCCTGTTGTCAATGCTATCTACGAGTACTACATTCGCCCAGAAAAGAGTCACCATCAGCGGCCATATCACCGACATCAATAGCGGCGAAACGCTTATCGGCGCAGGAATCCTCGAGAGCGAGTCCCTCACCGGCGCCGTCACCAACAATTTCGGCTACTATACTCTCACCCTTCCTTCAGGGGAATACGATTTCCAATATTCATATGTTGGTTACGAGGAACAGGTATTCCACGTCTCCCTCGTCAGGGACACAGTGCTCAACGTGACGCTGAAACCGGGAGAAGTCCTAGAATCCTCGCACATTGTAGCCCGGAAAGATGCCGGAATCCAGTCCACCTATCTCGGCGCAATCGACTTGCCGGCAGTCCAGATCAAGAATACCCCGGTCCTTTTAGGAGAGGCTGACGTCCTCAAGGTCCTGCAAATGATGCCTGGAGTCCAGGGAGGGACGGAAGGCTTCTCGGGAATATACGTCCGCGGAGGCGGTCCGGACGAGAACCTGATCCTCCTGGACGGAGTGCCGATATACAACGTGGACCATATGCTCGGCATCTTCTCCGTATTCCAGCCGGAGGCAGTGAAGAAGGTAACCCTTTATAAAGGGTCTTTCCCGGCACGATACGGAGGCAGGGTTTCGAGCATCGTGGACATACGCACCAACGACGGCAATATGAAGGAAACCCACGGTACCGTAAGCGTCGGCATGATCAGCGACAAGTTCCATCTGGAGGGCCCGATCTTAAAGGACAAGCTTTCATATTCAGTCAGCGCCAGGGGTATGCACACCCTGCTATACAGTCCTCTTATCAAGACGTTGCTCAAGGATTCATACGCCAATTACTATTTCTACGACCTGAACGGCAAGGTTACCTGGCGCTTGAGCGACAAGGACCGTTTCTATTTCGGGGCCTACCACGGCAGGGATCGTTTCGTCTACGAAGAGGATTCGAAAGGCGAAGGCACGGAATACATTGGTTCCCAGGCCGAATACGTACAGAACCAGAGCAGGACGGATGTCGGTGTATTCTGGGGAAACACTGTCGGATCGGCAAGGTGGAACCACGTGTTCAACAGCAAGCTGTTCGCCAACACCACGGTATCATATAACAGGTACAAGATGGTGATGACCGCCGGGGCCCGGGAGACCGAAATCCGGAACGGGATAAAGTCCGTCAACCAGTATCACCTCGACTACCGTTCAGGGATCAGGGACCTGAGTGCCAGGATCGACTTCGACTACAATCCTTCCCCACGCCACCTGGTCAAGTTCGGCAGCGAATTCATCAGGCACACCTTCATCCCTGAAAGGATGTCTGCCGTCGACAGGGATATCCAGGGAAAGAACATCCAGGTGGATACTACCCTGCATTTCGGCGATCCCAAGAAGATTTACAGAGGTAACGAACTCGCGTTATACATAGAAGACGATTTCAATATCGGCTCCCATCTGACGGTGAACCCGGGAGTACATCTGTCGATGTTCAACACGGAAGGACGCACCTACTGGAGCCTCCAGCCAAGGGTGTCCGCCAAGGTCTCCACCAACGTAGGCCTTTCATTCAAGGCGGGATATGCCAGGATGGCCCAATACGTCCATTTGCTCAGCTCGGCCCAGATATCCCTACCGGTAGACCTCTGGGTTCCTATCACAAAGGACATCCGCCCGGTAACCTCCGACCAATTCTCGGTAGGTGCGTACTACGACCGCATCAAGGGTTGGGAATTTTCCCTGGAAGGTTACCTGAAGGAGATGGACAACATCCTTGAATACAAAGACGGAACCTTGATGCTCGGCACCTCGGATGGCTGGGAGAACAGGGTGGAAATGGGGAAAGGCACCGCCAGGGGCGTGGAACTGCTGATACAGAAAACCACCGGAAAGACCACGGGATGGCTTGCATATACACTCGCCAAGTCCGACCGCATATTCCCTGACGGATCCATCAACAATGGCGAGCGCTTCCCGTACAAGTACGACCGGAGGCACAGCATAGACCTTAGTGTCGACCATCGCTTCAACAAGAGATGGGGAGTCGACATCGCCTGGTCATTCGCTACCGGAGGGACAACCACGGTTCCCGTCCGTGAAATAAGCGTCCTGATGCCGGATGGATGGGTAAACAGCGCCCAGTACGTGAATCACCGCAACAACTTCCGCATTCCACCGAGCCACAGGCTCAACATAGGCTTCAGCCATCACAGGCAGTTGCGTCACGGAGAAAGCATTCTGAACCTGAGCGTCTACAACGTTTACAACCAGATGAATCCGAACTTCGTTTTTATGGACTACGGACCGGATTACGGAAAGGACGGCAACTACCTCGGTACGAGTTTGAAAATGAAGAAGATAACCATTCTTCCGATACTCCCTTCAATAAGTTGGACCCGCAATTTCTGAAACTATGGAAAGAATATCTACAGTCATGGCACTCCTGGCCGCCCTGCTACTGGCAGCCTGTGAGAACACCGTCAAGTATGAATACGACCCCACTGACGGCAAGATAACAATGCTTGGCCAGTTGTCCACCCATGACAGCGACCATGCCGTATTCCTTTCCATGAGCTATCCTGACAGGACCGATTCCCTCCCTGGCGCCACAGTAAACTGCTTTGTCAATGGAGAACTTCACAGGGCGACACAGATTCCGAACCAAGTCTTGTATGACCGCTACTTGGACATGGAGACCGGCGAAGTCATAATGATTCCGGTGGAAGGCAGGAAGAAATACTCAGAATACAGGTTCCAGGCGGATTTAAAGCCAGGAGACATTGTCCGCATCGAAGCATCCAAGGGTGACGTGAAGGTTTGGTCGGAACTGGAAGTACCTCAGCCGATCAGAATCCTCTCAGTGGACACCCTAACGGTTGTGAAGTCACAGACTTACCAGAGAATTGACGGCTCTGAAGAGTATAAGCAGGAATATGTAGAGTTCACCTTGAAGATACAGGATATTCCGGGAGCAGACAATTACTTCTCCCTGGATGCTGGAAAGACCGACATTTCCAAGCCTCTTCCGGAAGGCTCTGAGGCAATCCACATCCAGGAGGAAGAAAGGGTTGACTACGAAACATTCAATGATGTCATCCTTGAAGACGGCTACACATCAAGTGTAGGAGACCTTCTGGAAGACATCTTGCCATACAACTATTCCCATTGCTTTTCAGACAAGTTGTTCAAGGATGGAGACGCGACAGTGAAACTGTACATCCCGACATATGCCTTGAAGGGTTATCCATATTACATCGACGGGACTGACGACTATGAAGTCCAAGCGATACTATATCTCAAGATAAAGAGTTTCGACCGCAGTTTCTATAACTATCTGAGGGCCTTGAACAACATGATGTGCTATGGATTCGAGGTCGATCCTATCGTAGAGCCGACAATGCTGCCGAACAATGTCAACGGAGGAATGGGGATGGTGTCTATCTCAGCAGAAACCGTCCAGGAAATAGCATTCCCGACTTCCACGATCCACTTTGGGGAATACTATTATTAGGACAGGACTAGTAGACTCCGGAGCCAAGCATTTCTCCGTCAGCATCATACCAGGCCGCGAACTGACCGTCTGAGAGCCCCCTCTGAGGCTGGTCGAACAAGATGAACAATCCTGACTGGCGTCTTACAAGCCATGCATCCTGCAGTGGCTGGCGGTAACGCACCCGCACCCTGTAACGCCTGACGGAGCCATCTTCCATAGCCATGTCACGTCTGATCCAGTGAATATCTGCAGGGTCGATCATGAGGCAGCTGCGTGAAAGACCCTTGTGGGAATGGCCTTCACCTACATATATGATGTTGGAATCGACATCGGTTGCGATTACGAACAGGGACTCCTTGTGGCCCCCAATATTCAGGCCCTTCCTCTGCCCTATCGTGTAGAACTGGGCTCCGTCGTGACGGCCCACGATCTTGCCGTAAGGATTATGCTTGTAGCGGGTCTTCCTGATATGTTTCTTTCCTGAGCGGTAAACCTCGGTCTCGAAATTGATGTCGGAGTAGTCAAGCGGCTCCGAGAGTCTCTCCAAGTCTCTGTCGCTTAGAGCCTTGATCTTTTCCGAAGAATATGAATTCGCGCCCCTGGCGGAAAGCTGCCTGTTGTTGAAAGCCTCTCCTCCGGAGTCCTCGGAAGAAAAACCCGTAATCATGTTCGGCTCCCCGGGTAATTCCAGGAGAGAAGCCAGGGTGTCATGGATGAAGGAATAATGGTCGCTCCGTGAATAATAAGTGTCATAGACTTCCACCACGTCCCCTTCCTTCGGCTTCAGCTTCTGCTGCAGGAAAGTAGGCAGGTCAACCTTGCCGACGAAGCATATTCCCTGGGAATCTTTCTTGTCGGCGGAAGGCAAGTCTGCCTCCTTAGCCAATTCCCGGACCTGGGGTTTGGTGAGCCCTCCGATCGGGAAAAGTGCCTTGGAAAGCTGTTCCTGCGTCAATTGGCAAAGGAAATAGCTCTGGTCCTTGTTAGGGTCGACGCCTTCCAGGATACGCCACTGTGGCTGGCCGCCCAGGACGACCTGGTGACCGTCGGCATCCAGTAATGGCTCACGCCGGCAATAGTGACCGGTCGCCACCATGTCGGCGCCCATCCTTTCGGCGGCCCTCAGGAAGGCATCGAACTTAATTTCCCTGTTGCAAAGGACATCCGGATTCGGTGTGCGGCCGTTCTCATATTCATTGAACATGTAGTCCACGACCCTCTGGCGGTATTCCTTGGAAAGGTCGACGAAATAGAACGGAATCCCTATCTTACGCGCCACCATTTCGGCCACGAAACGGTCTTCCTCCCATTCGCAGTCACCGTGAAGGGTGGCATCCGCATCATGCCAATTCTGCATGAACATGGCGAACACGTCATACCCCTGCTGCTTGAGCAACAGGGCAGCCACGCTGGAGTCAACTCCGCCCGAAAGACCTACGCAAACCTTCATAACGGACGCAAAGTTAATCAAGATCAATGTATTTTGTACAATTTTTGCTAAATTTGGAATCCGGAACAACAATACCACGTCAATGAACAAGATAACACTCGACATCAATTACACTGAGTATTCTTCACTTGAAGAGATGGACCCTCAGGACCAGGAAGTCGTAAAGGCAGCCATCGAGGCTCAGAAAGGTTCCTATGCCCCATATTCCCATTTCAACGTAGGCGCCGCAGTGCTTCTTGAAGACGGCACGATCGTGAAAGGCGCAAACCAGGAGAACGCAGCCTACCCTTCCGGCCTTTGCGCCGAGAGGACTGCGATGTTCGCCGCGGGAGCCAACTACCCGGGGATTCCTATGATTACCCTGGCGATAGTGGGAGGCTTCGATCACACCCTCGCAGAGACTCCATGCACTCCGTGCGGAGGATGCCGCCAGGTGATGGCCGAGTATCAGACCGCTGGCAAGAAGCCTTTGAGCGTCATTATGTTCGGTACCGAGAAGACATGGAAGTTCGAGAAGGTCGATGACATACTTCCATTCATTTTTGACAGTTTCAACGAAAAGTAGTATATTTGCAACCTAGGGAAAGTCGTACACGACCAGCTCCCTCTGAATTCCCCCAGGGCCGGAAGGCAGCAAGGGTAGGAGGTCGTAGCGGTGCGATGTGCCAAGCTTTCCCTTTTTTCATGCCCCGACCTCAAGAGCGGTCAGCCTTTCACAAACCAGCAGATAGTTCCCGGCATCATAAGGAGTCTCGATCCTGACTCCGAAGATATGGGCGTCGTCGCCCGACCCAACTCCCATCTTCCGCCTCAGTTCCTCGCTGGTCATCTGGATGTTCCTGGCCGTCACCTCCGAATGAGGATATTCCTTCGCAAGTGCTTTCAATGAAGACCTCGTCAGCGGATGCAACTCTTTGACTTTAAAAAGCTTCCCAAATCCAGCCAAATCCTTGCAGCGGCTGATAGCCTCCTGGTCGGAGACCACTTCCGGAAAAGTATAGAGGTGCGTGAACCGCGCCAGTTTCACCAAATCGAACCGGCTGCAGATGGCATTGAACGCCCCAGCCTTTGTAAGGGATTTGCCAGGTTCGAAAATAAAGCGGACATAGGTGGAATCCGGATATTTCGCCGATGCTTCCGAAATCTCCTTCGGAGAGAATTCCAGGGTATCGCCATCCTCACGGCAGATCAGGGAATATCCATCATTCCATTCTCTGTCCATCCAGACCAGAAGTTCCTTGCACTCCCCTCCCGAAGAGACCACGTGGACTTCCCGGACCCATCTGCCGTTCCAGCCGGTCACTGTTTCCTTCTCCACAAATGCCTCGTAAGTCTTATTCAAGCGATCGGTAATCAATTGGATATCAGCCATCGGCGAGAGTTTCATCAGTAGGTGACGGCTTGCGGAAAGAAGTCCCGGGAGAAGTTTGAGGACATCCGGAGAACAGTCTTCGAGCAAGAAAACTTTCTTTCCGGCCGAAGACCTCCTGGCCGGGTCCAGGAATATGACGTCGGGCCTGAAATCTCCGAGGATTCCAGGAAGGGAACCGGGAGCCGTTTCCTTATTGACTACCTTGATGTTTCCTGCCCCGAGTACTTCGAAATTATGACACGCAGCATTGGCAAGGGCAGGATCCTTCTCGTTGTAAAGAACTTCTTTGAAAAGCTCCGAAAACGCCCATGAATCGACTCCGAGACCGCCCGTAAGGTCGGCTATCTTCGAGCCTCCGGAAAGAGAGGCGATCCGGTGCGCAACCATAGCCTTGTACCTGGCCGTAACAGAAGAACTGCATTGTTCTGCACAAAGCTTGGTAGGATACACCAGACCGGTCTTCGAATGCCACTCCGGGACCTTCTTACGGAGCTTTTCACGAGCATCTATAGTATTGACTGCCAGATACTTTATCGGAATATCCGAAAGCCTTGGATCCTCCGGCCTCGGCCACTCCTTGCCTGAAAGCAGCAGCCTTGAAGTATCTTCCCCCTCGTGGGATATGATGAATTCCTCGAACTTGTCCATATTACTTCAACAAAGGTAATCAATAGCACAAAAGTATCGATATTATTTTTGTATATTTGTTAATTAGTTAAATCAGAACTGACTTATGGCACAAGACTACAATGAGATTGCCAGGAAATGGCTGGAAGGTGATTTCGATCCCGAGACCAAGATGAAGGTTCTCGAACTACGGAACAACGACCCCGTTGGTTTCGAGGACGCATTCTACAGGACCCTTGAATTCGGTACGGGCGGATTGCGCGGACTGATGGGGGTAGGAACGAACAGGATGAACAGGTACACGGTCGGAATGGCCACCCAAGGTCTTGCAAACTATATTCTCAAGAAAGTCCAGGGAGACGACATCCGCGTCTGCATCTCCTACGACAGCCGAAACAACTCCAAGATGTTCGCCAAGATCACGGCTGACATCCTGAGCGCCAACGGACTGCATGTATTCATATTCGACAACATCCGTCCAACGCCGGAACTGAGCTATTCCATCCGCAAGAAGGGGGCTGTCGCAGGTATCATGGTCACCGCTTCCCACAACCCAAAGGAATACAACGGCTACAAGGTTTACTGGTCTGACGGAGCGCAGATCGTCCCTCCTACAGACAAGGAGATAATCGAAGAAGTGTCAAAGGTCACTGAGCCTTCCCAGGTCCGCTTCGTCAAGGGCAAGCAATGCGGAGAAGTCGATCTCATGGGCAAGGATATGGACGAGGCCTACATCAACGACATCATGTCTCTCACCCTCAGTCCGGAAGCAAGGGCACGCCACAATGACATCAAGATCGTCTATACACCTCTTCACGGCTGCGGAGTACGCATCGTCCCTGAGTGCCTAAAGAGGATGGGCTTCAACAATGTGATCCACGTCCCGGAACAGGACATCAGCGACGGAGACTTCCCTACGGTGGTTTCTCCTAATCCTGAGGAGCCAGCAGCAATGAAGATGGCCCTCGAAATGGCCGACAGGAAGGGAGCCGACATCGTGATGGCTTCCGATCCGGACGCCGACCGTCTGGGTATCGCTGTCAGGGACAATGACGGCAAGATGGTCCAGTTCAACGGGAACCAGACCGCTTCCATGCTCACATACTACATCCTCACCCGTTGGAAGGAACTCGGCAAGCTTGACGAGACCAAGTACTGCGTCAAGACCATCGTTACCACCGAACTCATCGCCGACATCTGCAAGGGTTTCGGAATCAAGTGCTACGATGTCCTCACCGGATTCAAGTGGATCGGAGAGGTCGTGAAGAACAACGAAGGCAAGGGTGAGTTCATTTGCGGCGGAGAAGAGAGCTATGGATTCAATGTCGGAGAATATGTCCGCGACAAGGACGCCCCTATGGCCTGCATGATGGTAGCCGAGTGCGCCGCCTGGGCTGCCGACCAGGGTCTGACCCTCTATCAGCTGATGCAGAGGATCTACAAGGAATATGGCTACCGTAAGGAGAGCATGGTCTATCTCGTACGCACCGGAAAGTCGGGAGCCGAAGAGATCCAGGCCATCATGGACAAGATGCGCAGCAACCCTGCAAAGGATCTCGCAGGATCACCTGTAGTCAAGGTCATCGATTACAACAAGCCAGAGGAGACAGGACTTCCTAAGAGCAATGTCTTGCAGTACTTCGACGAGGACGGAGATGTCGTGACCGTGCGCCCTTCCGGAACCGAGCCTAAGATCAAGTTCTACTTCGGAGCCAAGGGAGACGATGCCGACGAAAAGCTCGCCAAGTTCAAGGAACAGTTCATCTCCTAACTAAAGGAGCATCCGGACATACTGGTTTATATTCCTGGCCTCTATCCCGAATACGGCGAAGAGGTCAGGATAGTTTTTACATTCCAGAAGTTTCCTGACCATGCCAGGGCCTTCCAGCTCCAGCGCATGCTCTACGAGCAATGCCCCCAGGATGCCCTCAAGGGGGGCCACGGCCAGGTTCGGCTTGCCATCCTTCAGCAGCGGGATGACCATATCGTAGAACGAATCCTCATCAGCCATGTCAAGACCCGGATTATCCTTCAGGAACCTTTGCAGGCTGGCCTTGACATCCTTGTAGGAGCAGGTCATGTAGCCGCCGTGATAGGCTGCCACTCCTTCATGTATCATCGGGAGAGCCGACGGATAACCTGTCCGGACCAGCAAGAGGCCGATGCTGTGGCGGTCATCGAAATAGTTGGACAGCAAGGTATTGGCACCGAAAGTGCGACCGTAGAAGCCAGGAGCCGTGCTTTTGGCGTTCACCGTAGCCATAAGAGGGTTCGAATATGCGTTGAACAGGAAACCTGAAAGCCTCTCGCACTTGTCAGGGTCAGGGGCCACCACATAGCGGATCGGGTCGCTGAAGTTGATGGAATACTCGTCCAGGAAACTCTCCATGAACCGAGTCACGCTCTGGACTACTTTCTTGTCAGGGATGCATCCCTTGTCGCAATAATACTCGATACTTCCAGAAGACATCCTTGCCAGGGTAGGAATCGATGCATCCAGCCAGTTGCAAAGGCGGAAAGGATTCTCAAGCTTACCCTCCGCAGGTTTAACTACAGCCATCGCGCAGACACGGAACACACTCTCCACCCAGTCCGCATATTCATCGCCCGGAAGCCTGCTCTTGGTCATGGCAATGATTTCGTATGTACCCGAGCCAATCTTCCGGATGTCAAGTATCCTGTCTTCGCGGAAAGATGCGTAGAGAAGGTTACCGTCGTCGAACTCCAACAGATAGTCAGGTGTCCCGTCCATCCACATTGACCTGCGGATTTCCTTGGAAATCGAGGCGTCGGTGAATGAAGCGACGTATCTTTTCCATAGGTCTGCAACCATCCGGACCGAATCCTTCTCGGCACTGGTCATCAACGGTAGGTCCACCTTGTACGGCCTTAAGCCAGGGACCTGTTCGCTCCTGGTCACCTGCTGTGCTCCGGATGGAACGGCAACCAGGAGCGCAAGGGTGAAAGCTATGATATTCAAATATTTCCGCATCATTCGTCTTTCAAGTATTTAAGCCAGAATGCCTGGTTGGCCTCGTTGAAATGCTTGCCCTGGTAGCCGCGGTAGCCATGCATGCCGTCAGGGTAGATCATGAATTCGAACTTCTTTCCGGCCTTCTGCAGGGCATCCACGAGTTTCATGGTGTTCTGGAAATGTACGTTGTCGTCTCCGGTGCCGTGAGTGATCTTCAGCATCACGGACCCGTCGTAATTCTTCTCAGTGACCGGATAGTTGGCCGCCGAAGCAGTCACCTTCGTTTTCTCATACCCTTCAGGATTGTTCTGAGGGGTATTCATGAAACGCTCGGTGTAATGGGTGTCGTACAGAGCCCATTCATAGACTCCGCCGCCGGCTATTCCGTAGTGGTAGGCATCGGGATGGTTCATCACCAGCAGGGCCGTCATGGTGCCTCCGAAGGAGAAGCCTTCGACTCCGATCTTGTCGCCGTTGACGTAAGGCAGAGTTTTAAGGTACCCGGCCCACTCTACGAAATCCTGGACCTCATAGTCTGAAAGATGACCGTACACCATGTCCAATCCGGCCCGGCCGTTGTGCCCTGAGTCACGGCAATCGGCAACAACTTCGATGATTCCGTTGGCGGCATACCACATGTAACGTGCCGGACCGGCATAACGGTCGTTCACCTGAGGGGTGTCCGGCCCTCCGTAAATATCTACGTGCACCGGGTACTTCTTCGAAGGATCGAAGCCGAATGGATAGACTATGAAGCCCGGGAGCTCGAATCCGTCTTTGGTGGTCATCGTAATCACCTCTGGGATAGCGTATTTGGAGGCATCGTATTCAGGACCGGCGAGATCGGCGACCTTGTAGGACTTTGAAGGCTTTGCCAGGTCGAAGAGCCAGACCTGGTAAGGGGTGGCTGAGTTGCTCTGGATTGCGATCACATATTCCTTCTCCGGAGAGACCGATGAAGACATCACGCTGAATGCGGGATCCGAGATGCCTGTGACCTTTCCTTTCTTCACTGAATACAATCCGGTGCGGATGCGGGAGTCCCGCTCTGCCTCGAATATGACCGTAGAAGTGCTTCCGTCGAATTTCCTGGAGTCCTTTCCTTCCGCTACATCAAGCAGGCTCATCCTCCAGTTCTCTCCGTCAGTAAGCCGCTTAAGCACCGATCCGTCATAGGACAGGTAATAGATCTGCTGCCAGCCGGTCTCGAAAGAACGCACCATGTAGAGTCCTGAACGGCCGAAAAGCATTCCTTCTATCCAGTCCAGCCAAGTCTTGTAGGACTCGTGATATATATGGTTCTTGGATCCGTTTTCCGTGGATACTGCGTAGAGGTCAAGCTCGTTCTGCTCCCTCGGCTCCCTCTGGATGAAGAAGGCCTTGCTGTCAGCACCCCAGAAAGGAGTTCCGAAATACTGGTCCTCATTCTCGTCGAAATCGGCCCAGACCGTCTTGCCCGACTGGAGGTCCGCGATGCCAATGCGCACCTTCGGGTTCGGATCGCCGCATTTCGGGTAGCGGGTCATCCGGACCGATCCTCCGGTCGGAGACATATCCTCCAGAGCTACGGCTCCTCCTGCCCTTTGGGAATACGATAGCCTCATCCCGGACCTGTCATAATCCTCAGCGAAAGGAGAATATATCGGGAATACGGGAACCTCGGTGTTGTCGAACCTGTAAAAACCGATCTTCTTGGAATCGGGAGCCCACCAGAACGCCCGGTACCGAGATGGCCTTCCGAAAATCTCTTCGTAATAGACCCATGAAGCGTAGCCGTTCAGTATCACATCGTTGCCATCGAAAGTCAACTGGGTCTCCTTGCCGGATGCGATGTCCACCACCCAGAGATTGTTGTCCCTAGTGAATGCCAGCTTTGTCGAGTCCGGGGAATATGTAAGGTTGACCGCTCCATCGGGGTTGACAGGGAGTACAGTGAACTTGTCCGGAAACTTGATTCCATTTGTAACCTTGTGGGTCGCCGCATTGATGGAATAGTCCTTCTCCCCGGAGAAAGACCCATCATATGACAGAGCCACTTCATTTTTCCCGACCCATTTCCACTCTGAAGGGATCTCTTTGAATACCTGTGCTGAAGCGACAGCCCAAATTGCCAGGCAAACCGCAACGGTGAACAACCTTTTCATAAACGACATACTTTCAACAAATGTAAGCTATTTTCAACACTTCGGCAAACTCCCCGCACCATAGCAGGTGTCATGCATTGGCAAAATACCCATCCTTGAAGTTGACGAGATAGACTTTCTCTACGGCGCGGGTCATGGCGGTGTACAGCCACTTGAGGTCATCTACCGTGAGTTCCTCCTGCCAGAATGGATTGTCTATGAACACGCAGCTCCACTGCCCGCCCTGGCTTTTGTGGCAGGTGATGGCGTTAGCATACTTGAGCTGCAAGGCATTGTAATACGGGTCCTCCCGAACAGCCTCCCAGCGTTTCTTCTTGGTCTTGAGGTCCGCATAGTCCTCGTTGACCCCATTGTAGAGCATGTTCTGCTGCTCGTACGTAAGAGATGCGGATTCGGATTCGAGAGTGTCCAGACAAACCTTCGCCACGATCTCAACTCCGTCATAGTCAGGGAAAGAAAGCCGCGCATCGGCGAAACTGAGGCCGTATCGGTCTTCATAATTCTTGATTGAGACCAGCTTGGCGATGTCCCCGTTGGCTATGTAGTCCATTCCTTTCACCCCATCCAGAAACTGATAGCAGTTCTTCACTATCATCAGCTTCTCGCCCCTGACCAGACGCTCTTCGTCATAGAAGACCTGGGCCCTGATGCCAGCGTTGTATCGGTTCGCGCGCTTATTGGAACGGCAAAGCACCACCGCATCGTCCTTTGAATATTCCGAGAAATAGGCCTGGTTCAAACTGTCCAGGAGTTCACCTCCAGTTATACGCACCACATCGTCGAAGCCTTCCGTCTCAAGAGCGAGCTGGTCGATGGTGAAGAACTCTTCCCCTGAAGCAATCATCTCCCTGAGCTTGGTGGCATTCTTCAATATTCCTGATTCTTTCTGCTGGCGGACGACATCGGTCAGGGAGCAATACCGTACTCCGCCGAAGGAGTCCATATATTCCTTGGAGAGAGCCGGAGAAGCATCAAGGCCCACCGGAGGGAGCTGCGCGTCATCTCCGATCATTATCAGGCGGCAGTCGTGTCCTGCCCGGACGAAGTCCACCAAATCCCTGAGAAGGTCTCCTGTCCCGAACTGGGCGGTACTCTGGCGGGTAGGATCGTCAATCCCTATAAGCGAGACTTCATCCACGATGAACAACTTGTGGGCCTGCCTATTGGGAGCCAGGGAGAATTGTCCGAAACCGTCGGCTCCGACTGACTTCTGGCGGTAAATGCATTTGTGGATCGTACTGGCAGGTTTCCCGGCATAGAGCGACAAGACTTTCGCCGCACGGCCTGTCGGGGCCAGCAGATGGCAGATCTCTTCCTTAGAGCCATCCTCGGAAACAGGCCTCAATCCATCAAGGGCCGAAATTACGGCAGCTATTGCCGTAGTCTTTCCCGTACCAGCATATCCGTTCACCACCAGGATGTCGGCATCATCGCAGACCACGAAATCAGCGATCTCCTGGAAAAGGTTGTCCTGGTCGGAAGTCTTTTCGTAAGGGAATTGCCTGTTGAACAGCCCGTAGAACCACTCGCTTCTTTCCATCTCTCCCGGCCTGGTGTTACTTGTTCTTCCTGCTGAACATCATCATGAACACAGCGAGGATCGGATAGATTTCAACACGGCCGAGGAACATGTCCAGGGTGTACATCAGTTTCGCGCCGGCTGGCTCCATGGAGAAATTACCGAAAGTGCCCAGATCACCAATTGCCGGGCCTACGTTACCTAATGATGATATTGTCGAAACTATGGCGTGCATCCCATCGGAATCGAAAATCAGGCAGACTGCCACAGAAATGATGGCCAGAGTCATGTACAAGGCGATGTATAGGATATGGGGAGCCAGGTCTTCCTGACGAACTACCCGGCCATTGATCCGGACCTCATTCACGGCGCCAGGATGAAGCACCCTCCTGAGCTGGCTCTTGATCTGGCGGAAGAAGAGCAGGGCCCTGTCGGACTTGATGCCTCCGGTCGTGGAACCTGACATACCGCAGATGATTCCCACCAAAAGCAGCAAAGCTGAAGGGAGGGACGGCCAAAGACCGGTGTCAGATATTCCGAAACCCGAGGTAGAGGCATAGCTCAGGACATGGAAAGAACTTGAAAGCATTGCCGATCCCCAATTTGTCTCAACTCCTTCCGCGACAAGGCAGATCGTGGATATGACACTGGCAATGATCAAGACTCCAAGGTAAAGCTTGAATATCTCGTTCTTGAATGGTTTCAGTGACCTGGTCGCTATCGCCATGTACGTCATCCCGAAATGGATGGACGAAATGAGCATGAACACCATGGTGATGATGTCGATCGGCACGGAATCGAAGGCCCCGATGGAAAGGTTCCTGGTACTGAATCCCCCCGTGGCCGTTACGCTCATCGCGTGGTTGATGGCATCGAAAGGACTCATTCCTGCAAGCAGGTAGCAGAGGAACGAGGCTATCAGCATTCCAAGATATACGTTGGTGAATATATAAACCGTCTTGTTCACTCCGGACTTGTACTCTCTCTTTGAAAGGCTGGAAAGTTCGAGACTGGTAAGTCGGAGCCTCATCTGGGAAGAACTCGGAATGATCAACAACAGGAACACTACGACTCCCAAACCACCGATGAAATGGGTTGAAGATCTCCAGAACAGCAGACTGTTCGGAAGAGCCTCAATGTCCTCAAGGATAGTAGAACCTGTAGTAGTAAATCCAGAAACACTTTCAAACCAAGCATTTACGATTGTAAAAGGGCCTCCCCACAGGGCATATGGCAACATCCCGAAAATAAATGACAGGAGCCAGGAGAGGACGATGATCATGTAACCGTCCTTTAGGGAAATGGCCGGGGACTTGCGGACGAAGATGAAAGGGAATATCCCGACGGTGAAAGTGATTGTGAAACTGATCAGCAGAGCCGCCAGTGCACTGTCGTTACCATTTGCGACGGAAACAAGGACAGACAGGAACATGAACAGCGCACTGACGAGCAGCGCGTAGCCGACATTCCTGGATATTGCCTTGATGTTCATTACTTTTCCTGCGTGTTGTTCATCTTGTTTCTCAGGTCGCTGATTCTCTTCCTGAGCTGCTGGTTCTCGTTCGTGATTTCAGTGATTCCGGCATTAAGTTCGGTGAGCTGGTCATCCCCTTCAAAGGTGTAATTGTATTTCTTATTGAACGACCTGTAATTGTCCAGTCCGGAGAGCATCTTGTAGATCGGATTGACGTAGTATGCCAGGATGAAGAAGAGCAGCATCAATATGAGCAGCAGTCCGACCATGACGGCCACGGCACCCGGAATGATACTCCTGTAGAATCCTCTCTGGAAAGTCTCGGAATTCTTCTTGAGATCGTCATATATCGCTTCGTCCAGCACTCCGATGTAGGAATTCAGTCTGGCGAACTGGGGCTGCAGACGCTCGAAATACCATGTCCTGGTGTCGATGAAATCGGATAGGAGTACATCATTGAGTTCCAGCGAAGTCAGCATGTATGCCGAATAAGCGTACACGACAGAATCGGTCAGAGGCATCATCTTGTCCGATGTCAGGGACTGCCGAAGGGAATCGCAATGGTTCATGAACTCTGCCTGACGGAAATCCGGCAGAGTGTTGATAGTCTCGTCTCCAATCACTGAAAGCAATTCCAGGTTGTACTGGTTGCTCACTTCAGAAAGCTTCTGAGCCACGTTTATGCTACGGATATTGTCGGCTATGAGATTGGACACATAGTCGCTCATCCTGGTGTATTCCATGATGGAAATCATGCTCGAAACGAGCAACGTGACAGCGATGGCACTGAGGCTCAGCGTCAGTTTCGCTCTCATGGAAAGCTTCCTATCCTTTACCTTGTCCTTCAGTCTCATAGAGGATCTATCAATTCCGGTTCAAATTACAAATATATAAAACGCTGCCATAATCCGCAAGGGCAGGCTGGCAAGGGAATTCCCTGAAATACGTGGAATCCATATACACGGCGAATGAGGTGAAATCATGGATTCCGCGGCTTGCATAAGTGGCAATATCAGAAACGAATACGTCTCCGTGCCACGGGAGGTTCACGGCCGGCTTCTTCCAGCGGCTCGCCAAGGACACATCGAGCCAATATTCAAGCACCACGGCATCCTCGGGATCGAAAACTTCCAGATTGGCATCCAGGAGTCTCAGGACCTCTTCGTGCCGCATCGGGTTTTTCCTCGACCCTGGTGCGGAAAGGTCGGCGAGCGGCCTGTCCCATTGCCTGTCAATAGGGGCGAATTCGAGGAATATTCCTTCTTCAGGTTCGACTTTGCGCGGAGGTTCCATGGTGCCTTCGTAGGCGAGATGGGCCAGCTTAGCCTGTGGATCTACCTCCCGAATGGCTTTGATCATCCTGTTCTCTATGATCAGAGCCTGCTCGGAAGGTGAAAATTCCTGGCAAAGCGGGCACGAGCAGACCGGGGAATTGTCATCCAGCCAGTAGTAATACCTGTGATTGGTAGCAGGAAGAGCCTTTGCGTACATCGCAACATTGGCAGATATGATGGAAAGGGCCTTTTCGGAATGAGCACAGCAGTTCTTGTCCGGTGTCCTCCTGCCGTTCCCGTCCATCCTGAACATCGTGGAATCCTCCTCGAAAAGATCCCTGGGAAGCAAGTCTCCCATAGCATGTAGCTGGTGCTCAACCTCTATCCCATATTTCTCGCAGCCTTCCAGGAAAGCTTTACCTTGGACTGATTCAATGAATCCGAGCACCTGAGAAGGCCGGATGTGGGTCCCGATGGTGTTGATGCCGTTCCTGGAGGCAAGCTCGGGCCAGTCATATGAAGCGAGGTCCTCGACGGACAGGACGACACCCGCCATCGAAACATGGCTTCCCTTCGATACCCTGGCCTCGAAGAACACATTCTGCTGATGGAAGTCGGCTTCCTCGTCGGAAGTGAGTTTCAATGAATACCAGTTCACGGACTTGTCCGGCCTGAAATCAGCCCTGAAAGCCCCCATGAGGAAACCTTTTTCCCTATCGATTCCAAGTTCTTCCAGCTCGGACCACGAAACATGCCCCGCTATGGAATAGCCGGAAGGAGTTATCCGATGGAAAGTCTTCAGTGTCATGAAGTTCCAATTATAATCGAAGTCCCGGTAATAGGTACATTTATAGTCCATCACCCTGCCAAGAGGGTCGATCTCCTCTCCCACATAGGTCTTTAGTTTCCCTGCAGGAGAGAAGAATATTTCCGCCCGGTCCTCATATTCGACATCCCGTTCATCCTTGAAGCCTTCCTCCAGGGTAAGGGTGTTCTCCACGACATCGAAACGGAAGAAAAAGAGGCTGTCGGTCGCAAAGCAACGGAAGCCGGTACTGTCATCCATGTCATCCCATGGGGCATGGAACACTTCCACAGGAGCGATCGCCCCCCACACGGCTGCGTCAAGCAAGTCTTCAGTCTGCGGGGCTACCGGGGAATAAGGAACAAGGAAAGTATCCGCTTCAACTTTGCTGCGTGAACAAGAAACGGATAGCATGACCGCGAGTAGGGTCAGCGGAAATATGCTGCGGAGACTCATTCTGCCATCATGCTTCAAGGTCATCTTCTTCCGGAGAAAGGGATGCAGGAATGATGGACTCAGGGCCCTGGGTCCTGCCGGTGGTCTTGATCCTGGCCTGGGATTTCTTCGGTGAGAGTCCCAGTTTCTCCAGTTTCTGGATCTTCCTGATCACGCTCTGGCTCGAATCCTTGAGCTTGGAGGTGGAGTCCTTATAAGAAGTCATGGCCTTTTCCAGAGACTCTCCTATCTTCGCATAGTTGGCCATCCAGCCATTCAGCTGGCTCATCAGCTCTTCAGCGGTCTTGTAAACCTCGGCTATGTTCTTCTCCTGGTTCGCCTGCTTCCAGGCCATCTGGATCATATTCAGCACGATGATAAGAGTCATCTGACTCACTATCAAGACATTGTTGTCCTTGGCAACCTGCCAGAGCATAGGGTCTTCCTCCAGCATCAGCCGGAAGGCTCCCTCAACAGGGATGAACATCAGGTTGTAGTTGACCTTCCTCCTGTCGGCAGGGATATAGGAAGCGTAATCCTTGGTCTTCAATTCATCCACGTGCTTGCGGACGCTCTCGACGTGGGCCTTGGCGAAACGCTTCCGGTCCTCCACGCTCTCCGAATTCATCCACTCTTTGTAGGCGTTAAGGCTCACCTTGGAATCGATGATCACGGTCGTGTCGTCAGGATAGAAAACCATCACGTCCGGAATCATGGTCCGGCCGCTCTCGCTCTTGATTTCGTGGCCGGCCGCATCTGTCATAACTCCCTGGGTGAAGAAATGGACTCCTTCCTGGAGGCCTGAATTCTTGAGCACGTCGGTCAGCAGCATCTCGCCGAAATCACCCTGGACCTTGGAATAGCCGGTGAGGGCGTTCGCAAGGTTCCGTGCTTCCTCTCCAACAGCATTGGACCTGTCCATCACTCCCCTGATGTGTTCCTTGAGCTCTGCGTTCTGCTGGAGGGCTTCCTTGCGGGTCTCACGGACGGCGTCTCCGAATTCCGTGAATTTCTCACGGATAGGTTTCAGAAGCTCGCCTATCGATTCGGCGCTCTGCCTCTTGAACACGGCGCTGTTCTCTGCCGATAGGGCCTTGAAGGCATCCCTCATGTTCTCCAGGTCTTTCTCATGCTGCTCCTTCTGCATCTTGAGGGCATTCTCCTGCACCTCCCGCATCCTGGCCTCGAACTCTTCGCTTGCCGCCAGTTTGCTCTCCACCGCCGCCTTCTCGGTAGACATCTTCATCAGGCGTTCCTGAAGCTCATCCTCCGCATCTTCATATTCCTTCACAAGACGTTCTCTCTCATCGTGGAAGCGCTGACGGTCCTTAGAGCTCCTGAACAGCACGACGACAAGGGCGATTATCGAAAGGAGGGCCACTCCGGCCGCAATGTATGTCCAAACCTCGGCGTCCATTTCAGAGAATGTTCAATGATTGTTCGCGTATCTTCTCGAGCTCATCCTTCATCAGGACTACGGTCTT
>JBGVAE010000023.1:0-5280 GCA_045224215.1 Candidatus Cryptobacteroides sp.
GAGCGCGGAATCACCGAGCCTACCCCTACCTTCTCCGCTTGCTTCGGACAGGCCTTCCTCGAGCTTCATCCTACCAAGTATGCAGAGGAACTTGTAAAGAAGATGAAGAGGAGCGGAGCAAAGGCTTACCTCGTGAACACTGGCTGGAACGGTACAGGAAAACGTATCTCGATCCGCGATACCCGTGGAATCATCGACGCCATCCTCAACCACAGCATCGATTCCGCCCCTACCAAGAAGATCCCTTACTTCAACTTCACAGTTCCTACCAAGCTCGAAGGAGTTGACACAGGAATCCTTGATCCTCGCGACACCTATGCAGACCCTGCACAGTGGGAAGAGAAGGCAAAGGATCTTGCAGGAAGGTTCATCAAGAACTTCCACAAGTATGAGTCCAACAAGGCAGGAAAGGCCCTCGTAAAGGCCGGCCCTCAGCTCTAGTCTTGACCTGGATATGAATGAAGCCCGTCTGAAATCACCAGGCGGGCTTTTTTATGTCCGGCGGAATTAGTATATTGCAGGAACAGATTAATCAATTGTATGAAAAGATTCTTATTCTCCCTTGCGCTTCTCCTGACGGTCCTTCCGTCGGTAAAAGCCGATGAAGGCATGTGGCTTCCGGTGCTCATCTCCCAAAGGATTGCCGACATGCAGGCCAAAGGCTGCCGTCTCTCTGCAGAAGATATCTACAGCGTAAACCAAGCATCGCTCAAGGATGCAATCGTCCTTTTCGGCAGCGGTTGTACAGGAGAGATCATCTCCGACCAGGGCCTGCTGTTCACGAACCATCACTGCGGCTACAGTTTCATCCAGAGACACAGCAGTGTCGAGCACGACTACCTGAAAGATGGATTCTGGGCAATGAACCGGAGCGAAGAACTGCCTAACCCGGGGCTGACAGTCAGCTTCCTGGAAAGGATGGAGGATGTAACGGATGCAATCCTCGAAGGCGTGACGGAAGAGACGGAAGAATCACAGAGAGATTCTCTGGTGAAAGTCCGTTCCGCGAAACTGGTCTCTGAAGCAATCGCAAAAGGTAAAGGACTGAGCGCCAGGGTTGAAGCCTTGTATTATGGGAACCAGTATTTCTTATTCGTATACAAGATCTACCGGGATGTCCGCCTCGTAGGCGCGCCGCCTTCTTCGATCGGCAAGTTCGGAGGTGACACAGACAACTGGATGTGGCCGCGCCACACCGGGGATTTCTCGATATTCAGGATATATGCAGGAAAGGACAATGAGCCGGCAGAGTATTCGGAAGAGAATGTCCCGTTCAAGCCGAAGAAGTCCCTCAGGATCTCGCTGGCAGGAGTAAAGGACGGAGACTTCACCTTCGTCTATGGATGCCCGGGCACGACCAAGGAATATGTAATCAGCGACGAAGTCAAGTACGTTTCGGAGAAATCCGACCCTGCCAAGATCGCCCTCAGGACACAGCGGCTGGCCATCCAGAAGAAGTATATGTCCCAGGACCAGGCAGTCCGCATCAAGTATTCCTCGAAGCAGGCCTCTGTAGCCAATGCCTGGAAGAAATGGCAGGGCGAAAGCAAGGGCATAAAGAAGATGAATACGGTGGCCCGCAAGCAGGAATTCGAATCCCGTTTCGACGATTGGGCTGGAGGTTCAGGCTATGAAGGCTTGACCCGGAAGATGCACCGGCTCTACCAGGACCGTGAACCGTTCTATAATGCTTACGAGCACTACAATGAGACCGTACGGGCCATTGAGATCCTCAATTTTGCCTCCGGAATCCATGCAAGGCTCAAAGACCCGGAAGCTAAGAAGAGCTATGCCGGATCATTCTTCAAGGATTACTACCAGCCGATCGACGAAGAGATTTTCGTAGCCATGATGGAAGGCTTCGGGAAAGGAGTCGAAAACGGGCTGTTGCCAAGGTATTATACAGACAAACTGATAGAATATGGCAGCATAGAGGCCTGGATGAAGGATTTGTTCTCGAAGACATTGTTCACCGACAAGGAGAAAGTACTTGCTCTCGGAGAGGAAGACCGCGCCAAGGTGGAGGCCGATCCGGCTTATGAGATGTATGAAGCTTTCCGGCAATGGTTTGAAACCCAGATAAGACCTGTGGTCAACGGCCTCAACAAGGAAATCAACCTCGCCAACAGGAAGTACATGAAAGGCCAGATGGAATTCGACAAGGACAAGGCCTTCTATCCTGACGCCAACCTGACCTTGAGGGTGGCTTACGGACACGTGGAGGGTTACTCCCCTGCCGACGGAGCCTGGTACAAACCTGTTTCCACATTGAAAGGGATCATCGAGAAGGACAACCCAGACATATTCGATTACAACATACCTCAGAAACTCCGCGACATATACGCCATGGGAGGTCACGAGGACCAGCCGGTCTGCTTCCTTGCCACCAACCACACGACCGGAGGCAATTCCGGAAGCCCCGTCCTGAACGCTGACGGAGACCTCATAGGAATCAACTTCGACAGGGTTTGGGAAGGTACGATGAGCGACTACGTTTTCGATCCGGATGTCTGCAGGAATGTATCCCTGGACGTCCGCTACCTTCTGTTCAACATCTCCAGGATAGGAAACGCTTCCTACCTGTTCAAGGAGATGGAATTCACGGGAGGTTCTATAAAGAAATATAAGTAGCCACCGCTTCCTCGATCTCCTCGCTTCTGAGGTCGCGCCTCAGTATGGTACCGTCAGGACCGAAGAGGATGATGAGAGGAATCCCGCGGGAGCCGTAATAGGTCCCGTTGACGCGCTCTTTCTTAAATAGCTGAGGCCAGGTGATCCCGTGCTCTGTCATGGCCAACCTGGCCTTTTCCATTGTGTCAGCGACATCGATCCCGACCATATTGAACTGAGGTCCGGCATACTTCTCATAAACAGCCTTCAGGTAAGGAACTTCGGCGATGCACCAAGGACACCAGGAAGCCCAGAAATCCACGATGGTGTATTTGCCTCTCCCTACATACTCGGAAAGCCTGGATAGTGTTCCGTCCTCGAGGTTCGCCTCGAATGAGACGAAAGGTTTCCCTTCCGCAGTAGCCTCCAAGGCTATATTCCTGGACTTGACAGTCCTCACTTTCTCCATGTCGATAAGGGTGGTGTCTGCAGCAGACAAGGCAGAATCGATCCTGTCGTTGGAAAGATAGTTCACGGCTTCCTCGAAAGCGAACTTCCCGACCGCATTGCCATTGTTCCCGGCAAGGATTCCAAGCAGGTAATCGGCTTTTGCAGAGTTGATTTCTGCTGACTTGGCCATCAGGATATGGTCGGCCAGTCCCATCGAAAGTTCCGTGGTGTCAAGGACAGCTTTCTCGAAAGCCTTGTTTTCGCGGGCGAATCCTGCAATCTTGTCAGCAACCTCCTGGAGTTTCAGGGAGAGAGCATCAGGATTGTCTGATTTCATGCGCAGCCTGGCAACTCCATCGAGAGAATCAACGAAGACCGTAAATTCCGACCCGTCAGGGATGAAGCGGATAGCCTTGAGCGGAAGGTCGTCGGCCACGACTATGCTTCCAAGTGCTTTCGCATCCACAGGAAGCGAAATCTGGAACATACCATCCTTGACTACTACGGTCGAATCAATGCCAAGGGATGGGATCTGGACTTCTATGGCAGTCGGAATCAAATCACCGTCAAAAAAACCATCGATGTAGGTATCTGCCGCAGGTTTCTGCGAACAAGCGACGAATGCAACCAGGGCTGCCGCAAGGATCGTATTCTTGTATTCCATTTCTTGATAATTAATTCTTCAAAGATGCAATGATTGAGTCCGTGAAGGAATAATGTGCAGTACAGTTTGTCGAGCCTTTCTTGGAGATGCCGTAATTCTCAATGCTGCAGAAACCTTCCTTGTTCTTCACGGTGTACTTCGTCTTACCGTCAACCACCACAGTCGCATCCTCTCCGAGTACTCCATCCTTCTTCACTTTCTTTTCCCAATCTGAACCCTTGTAAGAAAAAGAGAACTGGAATTGCTCGCCAGGCATCAGAAGATTGTCACCGATCTTGGATTGAAGGATCTCCAGGGTATGTGATGAATTGTTCTTGACTACGTACTGAACGTTTGTCATAGTTTTTTCCTTGCCACAGGAAACGGCCGCGACAGCCAAGGCCGCTGCGACGGCTACCAAAAGAATCTTTCTTGTTTTCATAGAATATGGATACTTTGATTTATTCTCAGATATCGTATTTTGACTTTATATCCCTGAGGAATGCAACTACCTCGCCAGAACATTCCTCCTTCGGAAGGATGACACCCTGGCGGTCAGTCATCATAATGTAGAAATCCTTGTCTGTCTCAAGGATCCCGTGAGTCTCATCATATAGCATATGTGACGAGCCGTGGTCGGAAGTGCTGACCCAGCCGTCGCCGAAAAGATCCAGAGTGTAGTCGAAATCCTTGGTGTTCTTCCTATATGCGCGTCGTGCCCCAATTCCCGGAAGGAAAATGAAAAAGAGCACCAGGAAAAGCAATATCAGTCCGATTTCCAGAGCATATGCCCAATCGAAGCCATCTCTCAACGAAGAGGCAATTATGAAGAAAAGGGATATCAGGATGAATATGATCACCCAAGCGGAGTGCTTGAGCATCTGCTTCCGGCCAACCGACTTGTTGAAACGCACGTATGACTCCTCCGTCATACGGCATTTGATGGAATATTCGGGCTTTCTTTCCTCTGAATCTGCCATAGTGAATGATTTTGCACAAATATACGAAATTATCATTATATTGGCTTTCGAGGAATGAATCTGAAAAGATGAAAGTAGCCATCATAGGAGCCGGAGCTGCAGGTTGTTTTTGCGCCATAGAACTCAAGCGCAGAAGACCGGACGCCGAAGTTGACTTGTTCGAATCAGGGAGGAAACCTCTGGCCAAGGTCGCCGTGACGGGAGGCGGGAGATGCAATCTCACAAATACCTTCGCTGGCATAAAATCCCTTGGTGAAGCCTACCCGAGAGGAGAAAGGCTGATGAAACGTGTCTTCCGCAGTTTCGACTTCAAAGACACTTTCGACTGGTTTTCCGGTGAAGGTGTGGACCTGGTGATCCAGGACGATGAATGCATATTCCCAGCCTCGCAGGATGCGATGCAGATAGTAAGGCTCCTCACCATGAGGATGCGGGAACTGGGTGTGAACCTGCGGACGAGGACAAAGATAGATTCTATCGCCAGATTGATGGAACAATATGATTGCGTAGCAGTTACGGTCGGAGGTATACCTCACTCCTCCGGCTTCTCGATCCTGGACGGACTCGATCTGGAAATCATACCGCCCGTACCTTCGC
>JBGVAE010000024.1:0-27784 GCA_045224215.1 Candidatus Cryptobacteroides sp.
GGAGCGTATTCCACGACCCTGCCGGCCTCATCGCCCTGATGGGTGGAGACCATGGGTTCGTGTCGATGCTGGACAGCATATTCACCATCCCGCCTCTTTTCGACGACAGCTACTACGGGTTCCCTATCCACGAAATCAGGGAAATGCAGGTCATGAATATGGGAAATTACGCCCATGGCAACCAGCCGATCCAGCACATGCTTTACCTCTACGACTGGGCAGGCCAGCCTTGGAAGGCCCAGCAGCACATCCGGGAGGTCATGGACATGTTTTACGATTCCAACTTCGACGGGTATTGCGGAGACGAGGACAACGGCCAGACTTCAGCCTGGTACGTCTTTTCGGCTCTCGGCTTCTATCCTGTGTGCCCTGCTTCGGATGAATATGCAATCGGAACTCCTCTGTTCAGGAAAGTCACTCTGAACTTCCAGGACGGAAAGAAGACTGTCCTGGAAGCCCCGCAGAACTCCAGGGAAAACTATTACATAGATGCCGTCAAGCTCAACGGAAAGTTCTGGACCAGGAACTATTTCAAGCATTCCGACCTTACCCGCGGAGCCAGGATCAGATACAAGATGTCCCCGGCAGCGAACACCCGAAGGGGCACCGCCAACGTGGACAGGCCATATTCGTTCTCCCGTTAGTTATTGACAAGGGTTTCCCCCTTCTGTTCCTTAGCCACTGCCACCCTCGGCAAGTTAAGAGGGAGGGGCCCTCTGGGAAGGGCCGCGAAGCGGCGGCAGAGGAACAGAAGGGGGAAACCCTTACAAATATCTGCTACAGTCCGATACTCTTGAAGAAATCGTTGCCCTTGTCATCCACCAGGATGAAGGCAGGGAAATCCTGGACACGTATCTTCCAGACAGCCTCCATTCCGAGCTCAGGGAATTCCACGCACTCGATGGAACGGATACTGTCCTGCGAAAGGACGGCCGCGACACCGCCTATAGTGCCAAGGTAGAAGCCACCGTGCTTCTTGCAGGCATCGGTAACCTGCTGTGTGCGGTTCCCCTTGGCAATCATCACCAGTGAAGCGCCATTAGCCTGGAACTCATCCACATACGGATCCATACGGTTGGCCGTAGTCGGGCCCATGGAGCCGCATGGATATCCTTCCGGAGTCTTGGCAGGGCCAGCGTAAAGCACCGGGTGATCCTTGAAATACTGCGGCAGACCCTCACCCGCATCCAGACGCGCCTTGAGCTTGGCATGGGCGATATCACGGGCGACGATGATAGTTCCATTGAGGCTGACACGGGTACTCACAGGATACTTGGTAAGTTCAGCACGGACGGCATCAATGCCCTTGTCCAGATCTATCTCGATACCCTTCGGCCCTTCGCCAGAACGGCGATACTCTTCCGGAATCAGTTCGGTCGGGTTGGTATCCATCTTCTCGATCCACACGCCGTCGGCGTTGATCTTGCTCTTGATATTGCGGTCGGCAGAGCAGCTCACGCCCATACCGATAGGGCAGCTGGCACCGTGGCGCGGGAGACGGATCACGCGGATGTCGTGGGCCAGGTATTTTCCGCCGAACTGGGCGCCGAGGCCGATCTTGGCCGCCTCCTTGAGGAGTTTCTCTTCGAGGTCGATGTCGCGGAAGGCACGGCCGGTCTCATCACCGGTAGTAGGCAAGTTGTCGTAGTATTTGATGCTGGCGAGCTTCACGGTGAGAAGGTTCTTCTCCGCGGAAGTACCGCCTATTACAAATGCGATATGGTATGGAGGGCAGGCAGCTGTTCCCAGGCTCTTCATCTTCTCGATAAGGAACGGAAGAAGGGTGCCTTCGTTTTGGATCGTCGCCTTGGTCATCGGATAGAAATAGGTCTTGTTTGCGCTGCCGCCTCCCTTGGCGACCATCACGAAACGGTATTCGTTACCCTGGGTGGCCTCTATATCGATCTGGGCAGGAAGGTTGCACTTGGTGTTGACCTCATTGTACATATCCAGCGGAGCGTTCTGGCTGTAGCGAAGGTTCTCCTGCGTGAAGGTATTGAACACTCCCAGGCTCAAGGCCTCTTCGTCTTCGAAGCCGGTCCATACTCCCTGACCCTTCTCGCCGTGGATGATGGCCGTACCGGTGTCCTGGCAGAACGGAAGCACGCCCTTTACGGAAGTTTCGGCGTTGCGGAGGAACTGCAGGGCAACATATTTGTCGTTTTCGGAAGCCTCCGGGTCATGCAGTATCTTTGCTACCTGCTCGTTGTGGGAGCGGCGAAGCATGAACTCGCAATCGTGGAAGGACTGCTGCGCTACGAGTGTGAGGGCTTCAGGGGATACCTCCAGGATAGTTTTTCCACCGCAGCCGCAATGGCCCCCGAACTTGGATTCCTTCACAAGCTTTTCGGACCCCGGAATCTTGTAATACTCTGTCGTGTCTTCTCCGAGCTGGAACATCGGAGCGTATTTAAACTCTGCCATAAATGATTTATTGATAATTAATTACTCTATTATTCAAGGTCCTCGACCGGTTCCTGGCCGGCTCCGGAGCCGCCCTGCATCAGGAAACGCTTCATGAACTCGTTCAGGTCTCCATCCAGGACTCCCTGGGTGTCGGCCGTCTTGAGGCCGGTGCGAAGGTCGGCCACCATCTTGTACGGGTGAAGGACATAGGAACGGATCTGGGAGCCCCATTCGATCCTCTTCTTCTGGCCTTCCAGCCTGTCCCTTTCCTCCTGCCTCTTCTTCATTGCGAGGTCGTAGAGTCTGGACTTCAGCAACAGCAATGCCTTCGCCCTGTTCTTAGGCTGGTCACGGGTCTCCGTGTTCTCGATCAATATCTCTTCCTCCTTGCCGGTGTCCGGATCCTGGTACATGTACCTCAGGCGTACCCCGGATTCGACCTTGTTCACGTTCTGCCCTCCATGACCACCAGCCCGGAAGGTATCCCAGGAAAGTCTGGATGGATCTACGTTAACCTCGATAGTGTCGTCCACCAGAGGATAGACGAATACGGAAGAGAATGTGGTCTGCCGCTTTCCCTGGGCATTGAAAGGAGAAATCCTCACCAGTCGGTGTACTCCGTTCTCTGCTTTGAGATAGCCGTAGGCGTAGTCACCCTCGAACTCGATGGTGACAGACTTGACACCTGCCTCATCCCCGTCCTGCTGGTCGGTGATTGTAGTCTTGTAGCCGTTACGCTCGCCCCAGCGGAGATACATCCTCATCAGCATCGCGCTCCAGTCGTTGGCCTCAGTGCCTCCGGCTCCTGAGTTGATGGTCAGGATGGCTCCCAGGCTGTCCCCTTCGCCTCCCAGCATGTTCCTCATCTCCAGGGCTTCTATGTCCCCAAGGGCCTGGGAATATCCCGACTCGAGTTCCTTGGTCTCGTCGGTACTCGCAGTCTCATCCGCCTGGCCGCCAAGGCTTTCCTTGGCAAAGTCATACAGCACATCCAAGTCCTCCGTCTCCGAATAGGCCTTGTCGAACCCTGATACCCAGGACTTTATTCCGTTGAGATTCTTCAGGAAGGCCTCAGCGGCCTTCGGGTCGCCCCAGAAATCCGGAGCTTCCGTCTTTTTCTGCAATGCAGCTACCTGTTCCCTTTTGCCAGGGATGTCAAAGACACCTCCCCAGCGTCTCCAGACGCTGATGCAGAGCCTCGATCTGGTCTTTAGAAATCATTTGCTCTCCATGTTTAAAATGAATGACAAATATACGGAAAATCAGCGAAGCTTCGGCAATTTCCGTGTCGTTATCAGCGTTCCCGCAGGCATTCCATGCTCCAGCATCGTGGTTTCCAACATCGGAGCCTGGTCCAGAGAAGACCTGGTGCTTGAATATACCTTACCGGCAGCAGTCAGGGCCGCCCGGAGCATCGTCTCGTTCTCGTCCCCGAGCTGGTAGCCGTCCAAAGGATTGTCCGAAGCCTGGATGTCCACGGCTATGCCCGGAAGGTCACCGACATGGGTTGCATCGGCAGGATTGGACCTGTTGTAACCGAACTTGTCGGCAAAGGTACTGACCATCACGTACATGCCCCAATCCTTGATGAGCGAGAAGTCATACTTCCTGCTGTCGTAAAGGTCATCTGGGCTCATCATGTAGCCGGCGCAATATTTCCCGTATGTCCTCGATCCTACAAGGGTCACGTCAAGGTACGGTCCCAGACCGACGATGACTCCTTCCGAAGCTGAAGCAGAACTTCCCGTCGTGATGAAATATACCTTAGAGACATTCGGATTGATATCGGTGACATCTGCGTGATAGACCGTTCCGTTGTAGGTGAGAGAATGCTCAGCGTCGAAATAAGTGTTCGTATCGATGCCCTGGTTCTGCCAGGCCTGGGTCAGCCAGGAGTTGAAAATCTCCGTCTGGAAGACATCCTTTTCAGAAACAGCGGCGGGAGGGGCGATCATTGAAGCCAGGGCGCACTCGGTAAAGGCATAGCCGCCACCGTTGTAGCGCAGGTCGAGGATCAGTTCATGTATGCCCTGAGCCTTGAAATCCCTGAATACATCCGGAAGGGTATTCACGGACCTGAGGTCGAACGAGTTGTACATAAGGTAACCGACCTTCTTCCCTTCAAGGTCGAACACCTTGGAGACAAGGACAGGGTCCTCGTACATGCTTACGGCAGTCAGGCTGACCGTCTTTCCGGCATCCTTTATAGAGCCGTTCTCATAGCGGCCCAGGCCCAATGTGATGGACGAAGTGTTGAATACATCGTTTATGTTGTCAGATGTGATGGCCTTCCCGCCGATGGAGATGAAAATGTCTCCCCTCTTCAAGCCCGCCTTCTCGGCAGGTCCGTCCTTGCAGACATAGTCAACCAGGAGGAAATAGTTTCCTGTGCGTTTTCCGGAGGCATCCACGAAGGCCCCGCCTGAAAGCTCGTAACCGTAAGATACCCCGAGGCCCTGCACGGAATTAGTGAAGCCTTCCAGGTCGTCCGTAAGGACGGTCCAACGGTCCACGTATCCGGTACTGTTGACCACGTTGCTCTTGTAACGGATTTCCTCCACCACTGCAGCAGGGCTGCAGCAGGTGTCTGGATCCAGGCGTCCAAGGCTCTTTGAAACCTCTTCGCTCCAAAGGTAATATGAACTAAGCATGTCGATGGCAAACTTGTCCGCCTTCGAGATAGTGGCCGTAGGCTTGGCCTTTTCAGGATCCTTCGAATTCTTATCATCGCAGGATGCCAGGGTGAAAACGGCGAGAATCAACGCCGGAATGATTATTCTAGATGTTTTCATAGGCTTCAAATTTAAGCATTTATTCGGGAAAATGAATATATTTGTATTCAGTAAACCAAATCCAGGCGATGATAGGCATTTTCGATTCCGGTTCCGGCGGTCTGTCCGTCCTGAAGGAAATAGTGAAACTACTTCCTTGGGAGAAATATGTCTATTATGCCGACAATGCCAACTGTCCCTACGGAGAGAAGAGTCCTGGGTTCATTCGGGAGCGCAGCATGGAAATAACTGATTTCCTGCTAAGTAAGGGTGCTGAGATAATCGTCGTAGCCTGCAACACGGCCACTGCCGCGGCCATCTCCGCCCTGCGTGAAACCTACCCGGTCAAGTTCATCGGAATGGAACCTGCCGTCAAACCGGCTGCCTTGAGTTCCAAGACCGGAGTGGTGGGAGTCCTTGCGACCGCTGGCACCCTCAAAGGGTCTAAATACCTCACCACCAAGGGACTGTACGAAGACAACGTTAGGATCGAGGAACGCGTCGGCAAGGGATTCGTGGAACTCGTCGAGAAAGGAATACTGGACGGTCCCGAGGCCGAAGCCACTGTCCGTGAAAGCCTCCAGCCGCTTCTGGATGCCGGTTCCGACAGGATAGTCCTTGGGTGCACCCACTATCCTTTCCTCTCCAGAGTGATAGAAAGGATAGCCGGACCGGACGTCAAGGTCATAGATCCGGCGCCGCACGTGGCTCGGCACCTGTTGGAAGTGATGGAGGAAGAAGGCCTGCTTGACAAACGTACGAGACGTCGCAAGCCGTCGATCGAACTTGTCGCATCCGGGGACGATTCCTCCGCAAGAAGGATACTGGAAATGGTCCTTGATGAAATTGGAAGACAACAAAACAAATAATATGAACTACTCCTATTGTTCGGACAAGTACCAGTACACCATGGGAAAGTCTTTCTTCGAGACCGGAAGGAAGGATGTCATCGCGGTCTTCAACATGTTCTACCGCGTCGCTCCCGAGAACAACAACTGGGCGGTCTGCTGCGGAACGCAGGAAGCCATCGAGTGCATCCTCAACCTCGGCAACGAAGAGCCAGATTTCTTCTCCAAGTTCCTCCCTGGTGATGAATATTCAGAATTCCGGAGATATCTCTCCACGATGAAGTTCACCGGCACGGTGCACGCTCTGCGCGAAGGTGAGATAGTATTCCCTAACCAGCCGATCATCACGATCGAAGCTCCCCTGATCGAGGCTCAGGTGCTCGAGACTCCCCTCCTCTGCATCATGAATCACCAGATGGCAGTAGCCACCAAGGCTTCCCGGGTCTGCAGGGCTACGAACCACCCTGTCAGCGAATTCGGATCCAGGAGGGCACACGGGCCTTGGGCTGCAACTTACGGAGCGAAGGCCGCGATCATAGCCGGTTGCGCAAGCACTTCGAACATCCTTACCGGTGTCATGAACGGAGTAGCTTCCACCGGAACCATGGCCCACAGCTTCGTCACCTCCTACGGCAGCACCGTTGAAGGAGAGCACAGAGCCTTCGTGGACTACATCAACACCCACAAGGGAGAGAATCTCATCCTGCTGATCGACACTTACGACACCCTGAAGTGCGGAGTCCTCAATGCCATACGGTCTTTCCGTGAATGCGGGATAGACGATTCATATCCATATGGTTACGGCATCCGTCTTGACAGTGGCGACCTTGCCTACCTGTCCCAGAAAGTCCGCGAGATCCTGGACGCCCACGGAATGAAGGGTTGCAAGATATTCGCCACGAATTCCCTCGATGAATATCTCATCTCGGACCTTGAACGCCAGGGTGCCCGCATCGATTCTTACGGAGTCGGTGACGCCATCGCAACCAGCAAGGCAGCCCCTTGCTTCGGAAATGTGTACAAGCTGGTCCAGATCGGCGGAGAGCCTGTCCTCAAGAGGTCCGAAGACACCATCAAGCTTATCAACCCGGGCCTGCAGTTCACCTACAGGATAATCGGTAAGGAACCTGGTCGCGAGACTTATGAAGCAGATGTCACCTGCTTGCGTGGGGATTCCATCGCAAGGAAGATCGAAGCGGGAGAGGAATTCACCATCTACGCCGAGGCTGACCGCTTCAAGCACAAGACTTTCAAGAAAGGCTCATACTCCTGGAGAATCCTTCAGCAGCCAGTCATAAAGGACGGAAAGGATGTGTCGGAAAAACACAGCCTGATGGAAAAGAAGGCTTTCTTCAACGACACCCTCGCCCATTTCAGTCCTTCGGAGCGCCGTCTCATCAATCCGCACTATTACAAGGTGGACATTTCGGACGACCTCTACAAGACCAAGATAGGCATCCTGTCCCAGCTGAACGAGGAAATCGCAGTCTTCAGCATAGACTAGACCAGGGCGGCGATGCGTCCCAGCCAGTGGGAGTCGATCCCATCGAAGGTTCCTACCCGGTCGCTGTCGATGTCAAGTACACCCTTGACACTTCCGTCAGGAAGAGTCAGGGGTATTACTATTTCCGACTTCGATTCCGTAGAACAGGCAATGTGTCCCGGAAACTCCTCGACGTCGGGGACAACTATGGTGCGGGCTTCCTTCCAGGCGGTCCCGCATACACCCTTGCCATAGCCGATCCTGGTACATGCGACAGGACCCTGGAACGGTCCCAGGACAAGGGCACCGTCCTTCACAAGATAGAAACCGGCCCAGAAGAATCCCATCCTTTCCTTCAACAGAGCGGATGCATTCGCCATCCTGGCGACAGCGTCGGTTTCATCTCCCAGGAGGTTCTTCATGTCGGTAGCAAGGGCAGCATAACGGAATATCTTCAACGGCAGATGGCAGTAGCCGCCAGGGTTCTTTGAAAGGTACTCCTGATGGCGTTCGTCTGCCGGGAAGAAGTTCCTGAGGGGGCAGACTTCCACTGCGAGTGGGCCGCAAAACGAACCGCATACCGCTTCGATGACCGGAAGGTCCCCGGGGTCTGAATAATAAATACCTGTCCTGTAACGGGTTCCCTCGTCTTCGCCCTGCTTGTTTACGCTGTACGGATCTATGGCGCAGAAGTAATCCTCCAGAAGCTCCTTCAGGGGCAGGATTGAAGGGTCGTAGGACACCGCCACCGTCTCCGCAAAGCCGGTGGTGTCGGTATAAACCTGCTCATAAGTCGGGGAATCGAGATTTCCGTTGGCGAAGCCCACCTCGGTGGACAGCACTCCTCCGATGTTCTTCAGATAGTGCTCTAGTCCCCAGAAACAACCGCCGGCCAGATGGATCCTTTTCATTTCCCTTCGTCTTCTTCCTGGATGGATTCACGGACCGAGCGCAGATATTCCCTGCACTCCTTGATGAGCACCTTCGAACGGCTGACGAGGGCTCCTATGTCATCGAGGCTGGTCTTCGGATCCTCGATCTTGGCTGCGATTGCGTCCAATTCCGCCACAGCCTTGGTGTAGTCGAATTTCTCTTTTGGCATATTCAGATTTGTTTATCTATCACTTCTTCTACCTTGCATTTTAGACGGCCGTCCTGGAATAGCATCTGTACCATGTCTCCCGGATGGCTTCCGGACGCTCCCGTCATCTTCACTCCCCCGGCATCCAGAGGAAGGACATATCCCCTGCTGAGGATGTTAATCGGATTAGTGACCCTGATCTTCTCCTCGGTCAAGGAAAGCTTGGATTCAGCTTTGTCCAGTAACCTGAGCGAGCCTGAGCGGACGGCATCCCACAAACGGTCCAGGCGGTGCTCCTGCGAGAACAGCCTGGAATCTACCTGGCTGCGGATGCGCGACTCCGTCATCTCCACCTTGTGGAGAGCCTCCGAGATCCTGTCGCCGGAACTGCGGCGGAGACGGGATTCCAGGAGGTCGATCCTGGAAGACATCGAGGAGATACGGTTGTGGAACGAAATCCTTAGCCTGGACTCATAAGCCGAAAGACGCTCGTCTTCAGCGATATAGCAGTCCAGGAAGAGATCCGCAAGGGCAGTCGGAGTCTTCACGTAGGTATTCGCCACCATGTCTGCTACATGATAGTCCTTCTCGTGGCCGATTGCCGTGAATACAGGAATCGGGCATCTGGCGATCCTGGATGCAAGTGAATAGTCGTCGAAACAAGCCAGGTCCAGTTCGGAGCCTCCACCGCGGAGGATAAGCACCGCATCATACCGAGTCGGTGAGGCAAGGATTGCGTCCAGGGCGGAGATTATGGAATCGGGTGCTCCTTCGCCCTGCATCAAGGCCTCGAACAACTTGACATTGAATACGAATCCATATTCATTCTCCAGAAGATGCTTCCGGAAATCTCCCCATCCGGCGGCCCCAAGAGCGGAAATCACAGCCAGGGAATATGGGAGCAAAGGCAACCGAAGCCGCTTCTGCATGTCCATCAGCCCCTCCCGTTGGAGACGGTCTATGGTCTCCTGCTTCCGGCGTTCCTGGGCGCCCATCGTGAAATCAGGGTCGATTTCATCGATGTCCAGCGAGAGTCCGTAGACCTGATGGAAGCTCACCCTAGCCCTTGCCAGGATTTCCATCCCGACATCCAGCGAAGAGTGGGTCACGCTCTTGAAATACTGCTCGATATAGTTCCATCTCGAAGCCCATATCGTGGCCCTGACCTTGGCCACGACGCCTCCCCTGGCACTTTCTGATAGTTCCAGGTAGCAGTGTCCGTTAGGCTTCCGGCTCAAACTGCTTATCTCGGCCCTGACCCAGATACGGTCTGGGAAAATGCCTTCGATGCAGGCCTTCATGGCGTCCAGAAGTTCGGACAGGGAGATGTATTCCTTTTCCATCACTAATCTCTTTCTTTCTCTTACAAATTTAACAAAATTCGACTATCTTTGCATTATGACTATCAACGAAGCAAAATTTGCCGGCAGCTGTACCAGAGTCTCCCAGAAGCCCTCGCGCAAATTGCCCGAGTTTGCCTTCATAGGCCGGTCCAACGTTGGAAAGTCATCCCTCATCAACATGCTCTGCGGGAACAGGAAGCTTGCAAAGACTTCCCAGACCCCGGGCAAGACCAAACTCATCAACCATTTCATCATCAACGACAGCTGGTATCTGGTAGACCTCCCCGGCTACGGTTTCGCCAAGATCTCCAAGGAAGGTCGCGAGGAACTGCGCAAGATGATCAACGACTACGTAGAGAAGTCGGAAGAGATGGTCCTTCTGTTCGTGCTGATCGACTGCAGGCACGACATCACCAAGATAGACAGGGAATTCCTCGCCGGCCTCGGCGAAAACGGGATTCCTTTCGCAATAATATTCACCAAATGCGACAAGCTCGGTCCAAACGCGTTGAAAGAGCAGATCGAGCACGACAAGCAGATCCTCCTTGAAGATTGGGAGGAACTTCCGACGATGTTCACTTCCAGCGCCGAAAAAGGCACCGGGAAGGATGAGATACTGGAATACATAATGAAATACCTATAAAAGCTAACCAAAAACCATGTACATCGAACACAGAATGGAATTGTTTGCATGCAGGGCCTCCCAGGACTTCGCATGCAAGGTCGTTGATGGGTTGAACAAGTTGGGCGGACCAACTGGAGAGAAGTACCATCTTGGAGCATCCGAAGTCACCCAGTTCAGCGACGGAGAATTCGTTCCTTCTTTCACCGACAGCGTGAGAGGAGCTACCGTATTTATCCTGCAATCCACTTTCCCTCCTACCGAGAACCTGATGGAGCTTCTGCTTACCATCGATGCCGCCAAGAGAGCTTCCGCGGACAAGGTCATCGCCGTGATGCCTTATTTCGGATGGGCCAGGCAGGACCGCAAGGACAAGCCTAGGGTCTCGATCGGTGCGAAGCTCGTCGCCAACCTCCTGACCGCAGCCGGTGTGGACAGGATCATGACTTGCGACCTGCACGCAGACCAGATCCAGGGTTTCTTCGACCTCCCGGTGGACCATATCTACGCAAGCAAGGTATTCATTCCATATCTGAGATCGCTGAATATCGAGAATCTCGCAATCGCCGCACCTGACATGGGGGGTGCCAAGAGAGCCAATGCATACGCCAAGGAACTCGCCTGCCCAGTGATCATCTGCCACAAGTCCCGCGAAAGGGCTAACGTCGTGGCTTCCATCACCGCGATCGGCGAGGTCGAAGGCAAGAATATCGTAATCGTAGACGACCTCATCGACACCGCCGGCACCCTGGTCAAGGCTGCCGACGTTCTGATGGACAAGGGAGCAGCAAGCGTCATGGCATGTGCCACGCATCCTGTACTCTCCGGCCCGGCCTATGACAGGATCAATGCTTCCAAGCTGAAGAAGGTGTTCGTCACCGACACCATCCCGCTCAAGAAAGATGCCGACACCAGCAAGATCGAGGTAGTCTCTATGACAGATACCTTCGCGGCCGTGATCCGCAAGGTCTATCACTACGAACCTATCAGTACGGAATTCATATTCTAGGACAGATAGATGAAAACCATCCTCGCCGCCATACTCATCCTCGCAGTCGCCGTCGCTCTGATGTGCGTCGGCATCATATTCAAAGGCAGGTTCCCGCAAACTGAAATCAGCGAGAACGAGAATATGAAGAAAATGGGGATAAAGTGCATGAGGGAGCAGGATGAGGAGATACACAGGTCCTGCAGCGGAACATACACAGATGCATGTGAGGGCTGCGGGTTTTACAAGAACACAGTGAAATGAGTCTAGTAGCAATCGTCGGAAGGCCGAATGTCGGCAAATCCACACTATTCAACAGGCTCGTCGGGATGCGCAAGGCCATCGTCGACGAGACCGCAGGCGTGACAAGGGACCGCCACTACGGTAAATGCGAGTGGTGCGGGAAAGAGTTCTCTGTGGTAGACACAGGAGGATGGACCACCAATTCCGACGATGTCTTCGAGGGAGCCATCCGCAAACAAGTAGTAATCGCCATCGAAGAAGCCGACCTGGTCCTGTTCATGGTCGAGGCTGCTACGGGGATTACCGACTACGACTCCGAAATAGCCGACATCCTGCGCAGGAGCAAGAAGCCGGTAGTACTTTGCGTCAACAAAGTCGATTCCGGAGAGAAGATGTTCGATGCCTACCAGTTCTATGGACTGGGTCTCGGTGAGGTCTGGAGTATCTCGGCAGCGAACGGAAGCGGAACCGGAGACCTGCTGGACGAGATTATGAGGCTTCTTCCTGAGGACACCGCTCCTGACGAGGACGAACATGCAGACTTGCCGCATATTGCCATCGTCGGCAAGCCGAATGTCGGCAAGTCTTCCCTGACGAACGCCCTGCTCGGGGAAGAGAGGAACATCGTGACTCCGGTGGCCGGAACTACCAGGGACTCCATTTCGACTTACTACAACAAGTTCGGCCACGAATTCATGCTGGTGGACACGGCCGGCATGAGGAAGAAGGCCAAGGTCAACGAAGACCTTGAGTTCTACTCGGTGATGAGGTCCATCAGGGCCATTGAGAACGCCGATGTCTGCCTGCTGATGATCGATGCCAATTCCGGCATGGAGGCCCAGGACATGAGCATATTCAATCTCATCGTCCGCAACAGGAAAGGCTGCGTGCTGGTGGTCAACAAATGGGATTTGTTCCAGAAAGACAGCAACACCATGAAGGAATATGAAGCCTCTCTCCGGAAAAGGATAGCTCCTTTCGACGATATTCCTATCATCTTCACCTGCGTTCCTAAGAAGCAAAGGATAATGGACGTGCTGGATGCCGCCGCCCATGTCTATGACAACTATTCAAGGAAGATTCCTACGGCAAGGCTCAACGAGGCGATGCTTCCTGAAATCGAGAATTACCCTCCTCCTGCATGGAAGGGGAAATATGTTAAAATCAAGTATATAACCCAATTGCCGACCCGCTTCCCGGCATTTGCGTTCTTCTGCAACCTGCCTCAGTACGTGAAAGACCCATACAAGAGGTTCCTGGAGAACAAGCTTAGGGAGCATTTCGACTTGCTGGGCTGCCCGGTACAGATATTCATGAGGGCAAAATGATGTAATATGAAAGAAAATGAGAATAAAAAGACTGGCTTCTTCGGGAACTGGATCGTGAAGAACATCCTGTGGGCTGTCGCATTCTTCGTAGCCCTCCTCCTCGTAGCGAAGGTGGGTTTGAATGTAATCACCAACCACGGACAGACGATCGAGGTTCCGGACCTGACCAACCTGACATTCGAACAGGCCAGGAAGGAAGCCGGCAGGAAGGGATTGAAGGTCGAGATAGCCGATTCCATCTTCGTGAGAAGAATGGCCAAGGGAGCCGTTTACAGCCAGAATCCAAAGGCTGGGGCCCAGGTCAAGAAGGGCCGTTGCATCATGCTGACCACCAACGCATTCAACACCAAGAAAGTCAGCATGCCGAATCTTGTGGGGTACTCGATGCGCCAGGCCATGGCAGAACTGAATTCAAGGGGGCTGGCCCTCGGACGGCTGATCTATGTAGATGACATGGCCACCAACAATGTGCTCCGTCAGTTCTACCGCAACAGGCAGATCAAGCCAGGAAGGCAGATCGAATCCGGCTCGGCGATTGACCTGGAAGTCGGACTGAACTCCGATGACAAGGAAACCTATGTCCCGAACGTGAAGGACATGAAGTACCTGAGGGCCGTCGATGCCATACATGAAAGTTCACTCAATGTCGGCAAGGCAGTATTCGACAAGAGCGTCAAGAACTATGCTGATTCTCTGAATGCCACCGTGTACAAACAGAGCCCTGCTTCTTCCAAGAACCCTATCGGAATGGGTTCCACAGTGAACATATACCTTTCACTCGACGTGAGGAACTAAGGTGGACGAAGAAAAGCTCTACAACGGTCCTGACGAAGCTGTCGAAGATGAAGAGCAGGGAATGTTCGAGCATTTCCGGCTCAACATCGATGTCGGACAGACTCCGATGCGGATCGACAAATACATGGCCACCCACCTGGAGGACACCTCAAGGCACAGGGTCCAATGCGCGATCAAGCAAGGCTATGTATTCCTTAACGACAAGCTGGCCAAGGCCAACATGATCGTCCGCCCGAAGGATGTGATCAGGTTCGTGATGCCGTACAGGCGCCGTGGGCTTGAAATACTTCCCCAGGACATTCCGCTTGACATAGTGTACGAAGACGACGACTTGCTGGTGGTCAACAAACCTGCGGGAATGGTCGTCCATCCGGGACACGGGCATTTCGAGGGCACCCTCATCAATGCCCTGGCCTACCATCTTGGAATATCCCAGGGTCCTGAAGCGGAAGACGAGCGGATGGGAATCCTCGTACACAGGATCGACAAGGACACCTCCGGACTGCTGGTAGTCGCAAAGAACGACGAGACCCAGCTCGACCTGGCCAAGCAGTTCTTCGAACATTCCATCGAAAGATGCTACGTGGCAGTCGTCTGGGGAAATATCAAGGAAGATGAAGGCACGATAGATGGGAATATCGGGCGGGACCCGAACGACCGGCTCCGCTTCAAGGTCTACGAGGAAGATGACGACAGGGGCAAGCACGCCGTAACCCATTACAAGGTATTGGAAAGGTTCGGCTATGTCACGGTGGTGGAATGCAGGCTGGAAACCGGCAGGACGCACCAGATAAGGGTCCACATGAACCACATCGGACATCCTCTCTTCAACGACGAACGCTACGGAGGGGCCGAGATCAGGAAGGGTACGATCTACGCCAAGTACCGCCAGTTCATCAACAACTGCTTCGAGATCTGTCCGAGGCAGGCCCTTCACGCAAAGACCCTGGGCTTCATTCACCCAGGGACCAAGCAATCGATCCGTTTCGATTCCCCTCTTCCGTCAGACATGACGGAACTCATCCGGAAATGGCGGAATTATACTTCTTCGCAGGAATAATACTACCTCATTGGAGGAGGTCCTCCAGGACCACGGCCGCCGAAACCGCCAGGGCCGCCCCTGCTGCCACCCCTGTTGCCACCGAAGGTTCCGAAGCGGTAGGTCAGAGCCACGATGATATATCTTCCGAGCGTGTTGTTCCAAACTTCGCTGTAGACACCGTTGTTGTCGGAGACACTCAGGTTCTTGGACTGGTTCAGAAGGTCGTATCCACGGACTGCCAGGGTGAACCTGTTCTTGAACAGGAGCTTGTTGATCTCGGCATTCACGATGATCTCGCTGTCCTGCGGGGTGGTATAGCCACGGTACCAGTTGTATTCGGCATCGGTCTTAACCGTAAATCCAGCAGGGAGGGTCACGTTGACGGAAGCGTCAACCTGATTGTTCCAAGTCTTGAGATCCTTTGCCGTGTCAAGGGTGTATGTGGAACGACTCATCCTTGTGCGGCCACCGGCCATGACCTCGAGATTGTCTGTCCTGTAGGTTAACCTCACCCTCTGCATCAATCCCAGTGTCCTGGCCACGTTCTCGGCGAAATCGGAGGACTGCGTGATGTCAGGATAGTCTTTCAGGAATTCTTCGTATTTGGTGAAGGCACCTTCATCGTCCAGGTACTTGCTCATGTCAAGACCGCTCTGGCCCACATAGGAGGTCGAGAAGGAATAGCTGGTTCTGTTGATGAGCGAAATGGAGAAATTGGACTTCGCGATAGGCATGTTGAAGAACATCCTTATGCTTCCGTTTCCGGAATTCGGTCCGTTGACCGGGAAGGTGTACTGCACACCCTTGCTGTACCACATCGCATTGATGATCGGGTCTTGTACCATGCTGCCCTCGAGACGGGCGTTGAACGACATGAAGGACTTCTTGTTGGAAAGACGGAACTCTCCTCTCAGGCCATGGTCGAAATATGGCCTCAGATTCGGATTACCCAGAGAGATGGAGGTAGGATTTGAATTGTCCGGAACCGGCATCAACTGGGTGGTGGAAGGCTGTGAAGAACGTCCCCTGTAGAAGAAACGTACGTTGGAATTGTCCGAGAAATCGTACCAAAGCATGGCTGAAGGAGCGTAGTTCACTACATTGCTGTCATACACCTTTCCGTTGGTTTCGTTGTGGGTCTTGGTCGGCATCACAGAGAAACCCACCTGCGCGTGGAGTTTGTCCTTCTGGTACTGGAGGTCCACTCCGGCGCTCTGGGTGTCATACCTGTTCAGGATGTTGCTGGAATAAGTTTCGTCCCGAGTCTCTCCGTTACGGTTGTAGATGACGTTGTCTGGAGAGAATGCTGTCACGGCGCCGCTGTTGAATGCCTCCTTCACGGATGTGTTCTTGCTCCACCTGTAGCTGTAGTTTGCGGAGGCATAGAATCCCTTCCCAAGAGGCTCCGTATAGACCAGACGACCGAACAGGGAGGAGCTCTTGGTCTTCCTGTCAATCCTCTGGTTTACTATATCCTGTTCTGCAACGGCGGATCCGATGCTGAAAGTCTCGGTGAGGGACTGAGTGAAGCCATCCAGGTCGTTATTGCTGAAATTGTAATTACCCATGAAAGAAAGTGTCCTGCCAGGTATCCCAAGGCGCTGCCTGAAAAGGAAGAAACCGTTGGTTGTCCAGTTCTTGTTCTCTCCGGTATTGTTGGAGAAACCTCTGTTCTGCATGTTCTGGATTCCGTTTCTTTCCTCAAGGGTCTCGAAGTCAGAATATTCACGGTAGTTGCCACCACCGAAGTTCACCTGAGGCTGGAAGAGGATTGATGTATTCTCTGAAAACTTGTGCTCCAGGCGCATTCCGAAGCGGTTGCCATAGGAATTCGTGAGGTTGATTCCCGGAGCATCGATACCGTTCCGGGAAATGATGTAGGAGCCGTCGGTCTCCGCCGTACGCTTGTAACTCCTTTCCTCGACTGAGCGGCTGGTGTTGTTGTACAGATAGTTGGCTCCGAGGTTCATCTTGTCATCAAAGAGGTCCCAGGCTCCGTTAACTCCGCCCATCCAGGAGCGGGTGATACCGTTGCCGTTGCCCCAGCCACCCTGGCCACGGCCCATTCCGCCACCGCCTCCGCGCATTCCGGACATCATGTTGCCGGCAAGGTCGTTGAAGCCGCGGTTATTGGTATTGTTGGCATTCAATATGAGGCTGAGCTGCTGCTTGTCGGTGAAATTGCCGATGAAAGCGCCGCCCTGGTAGCGGTAGTCTCCGTTATTGTCTCCGAAACTGGAAGTTGTATTGTCCAGGATGTCGTGTCCCCCGCCAAGGGAAACGTTGCCGAACAATCCTTTCATCATTCCCTTCTGAATGCTGAGGTCGATGACGGTCTCCTCCTCACCATCGTCTATTCCAGTGAATTCAGCCTGCTCGGACTTCTTCTGCACCACCTTTACCTTCTCGATGATCTTGGCAGGAAGGTTCTTGGATGCCAGCTGAGGGTCATCCAGGAAGAAAGTCTTGCCGTCGATGGTGATCTTGCTGATGGTCTTGCCGTTGTAAACTATGCTGCCATCTTCGGAGACTTCGACTCCTGGAAGCTTCTTGAGAAGTTCTTCCAGCATGTCGTTGTCGGTGGTCTTGAATGACGACGCATTGTATTCGACCGTGTCTTTCTTTATGATTATAGGATTACCTGTTGCCGAGACGCTGGCTGCATCGAGGACCTGCTTGTCCTGATCCATCTTGATGGTACCGAGAGTGAAGTTGCCGGAAGAAAGTTCCACGACCTTGGAATAGGTCTTGTACCCCATTATTTCCGCCCTGAAAACATATTTTCCGACATTCACCTTATCGATGGTTCCCTTGCCTTCCGAATCCGTAAGGGCGTATTTATAAGGCTTCTGCTCTCCTTCCCTTGTGAGAGAAACGGTGGCAAATCCCACAGGTTCATCGGATTGCGAATCCTTGAGTGTAACTGTAAGTGTCCCGCGGTTCTGGGCAGCCATCACGGTCGCAGACAACACGCAGGCCAGAAAGAGGATAATTCTTCTAAGTTGCATAAAACTGATTTCAAACAAGAGTTTGACAACGTTATTGCGTCCTGGTTTAATCAGGAGCCGGAAAAACTACAATCCGACGTAATCTTTCTGGATCTTGTCACAGGAATATACGTGTACTTTCCCTGAACCCGGAACAGTGTGAGTAGCCCTGATGGTCCAGCCCTTCTCCGAAGATGGGTCGCCGGATGCTGCCGGGATGGTCCAATAATGCGGACGATTGGTCCAGTAAGACTTGTTCTCCGGGTTGCGTCCGTTCTCATTGATGAAGTAGGAATATGCGCACCAGTCTCTCTGGCGGCGGCTTACCTGCTCCATCGGACGAGCTACACCATCCTGGATGAACTCGACCTTCCAGTTCTCCGGATCGGCGTACCAAACCGTGGCGATGAACTTCCCTTTTAGGTCGTCCTCCCACTTGAATTCCACACCCTTGGTGCCGTTATAGACCTGGTTCCCGTCATATACCCTCATCTGGCAGGACTCCGGGAGTCCGGTGAAACGAGCCACCTCGTCTGTAAACACCGTGCCGCCTATCTGATAGACTGCATAACCGTTAGGCGTCCCATCCACGCAGATGTTGGTATGCCACCAGGCTCCGCACATGGAGCCGAAAACATGCTCCCTTACGGCCCCGCCACCCTTGCATACATAATCCTTATGGATATAGGTCTCAGGATAATGGGTGTGGCCGATCAGGATCTCGGCAGTCTTGAAACCGGTAAGCGCAGAAAGGACATCGTCATAGTGACGGCCATGATTCACGTTGCCGCCACCCTTTTTCGAACCCTGCCTGAAAGGAGCATGGGTGCAGAACACCACCATCTTGGACTCCTTGTCCTCCACGAGGGAGAGGTCCTCGAGGAGCCAGGACATCTGCTCATCCGTAAATCCGCAGTCATACAGGCAGTTGTTCCAAGGCTTGGCCTTGGTGTCAGGCTGCGACCCGGTGAATATTATGTCGTCCATGAATATGAAATGGACCTGCCCCCTGTCGAAGGAATAGTCCTGCGGGCCGAAAAAACGGATGTAGTTGTCTATCGCGTCATAGGCATTGTCCACCTTGTTGGAATGGTCGTGGTTGCCTGGAATATTGTAAATCGGAACGCTTCCACCGGAATATGACAATGAACGGAAGGACTCCCGCATAGGAGCCCAGATGTCAAGGTTGTCATAGATGATGTCACCAAGGCCTATTCCGTAAACGTTCGAATATCTCCCTGAAGCGATCCCTTCTTCAATGGTCTTCCTGGCATCCGGGATGGTCTCTGTCCTAAGGCGGTTCACATCGAAGTCGCTCTGGCACTGCGGGTCAGCCATTATCAGAAGGGTAATCTCATCTTCCTGTCGGTCAAGTGGTTCCAGAACGAAATCATGCCTGTCGACCTTGGCGGAAGAATTCCGGTAGGCGTAGAACGCAGGAGCGCCGGACTCATCCTGAGCCATCTTGTAACTTGAAGGAGTCCTGTACCAGACAGTCCGGGCACCAGGATTGGCCTTCATTTGGTACACTCCCCTCTTGTCCGTGAGAGTGAAGCCGTAACCGTCGGAAACGGCGACGCCCTTTATGCCCTTCCCGGTACGGGAATCGGTGATGATGCCTGCAAGGTCGTTCCCCTTGCGGATCCTGGTTCCTCCGATCCTCTCCGCGAACGCGGACGTGGAAATCGTCAGGAATACTAGTGTCAAGTCCAATAATTTCATTTCTGCTATGTCTTTTAAACTTGCAAAAATAGTAAATTTGCAAGAAGAAACGGATTTAATGATTCTGAATATGACTGTACAGGAGCTTCTGAAGAAATGCCAGGCGGGGAAGACGGCCGTCCTGGCTACCAATTTCTACAATTTCGAAACACTCACCGCAGTGATGAAGGCTGCCGTGAAGGTGCAGGCACCCGTAATGCTCCAACTCACCCGCAGTTCCATCGACTACATGGGTCTGGACGTAGCTGTCAAAATGGCACGCCAGGCCATCGCCGACTACGGAGTGCAGGGATGCATCCATCTCGATCACGGTCCGTCCGTGGAACTGGTTCAGAGATGCCTGGACGCCGGATTCGAATCGGTAATGATCGACGCCAGCGAGAAACCTTTCGAAGAGAACGTAGAAACTACGCGCAAGGTGGTCGAGATGGCCAAACCTTACAAGGCCAATGTCGAGGCCGAACTAGGCTACGTAGCCAAACTCGGACAGGAACAGGGAGGCGGATTCACTACTCCTGAAGAAGCCAAGAAGTTCGTCGATGCCACCGGAGTGGACGCACTGGCCGTTGCCATCGGTTCGGCCCATGGTTTCTACAAGCAGCCACCTCACCTTGACATCCCGAGGCTTGCAGCCATCCATGCTGCCACGCCTGTCTGCCTGGTGCTCCACGGCAGCTCCGGAATCCCGCACGACCAGGTACGCGAAGCCATCGCCAACGGAATCGTGAAAGTCAACCTCGCCACTGAGATCAAGGACACCTTCATGCGCGCCCTGAAGACCATCCTCTCGGAGACAAACGAAATCGACCTCCGGAAAGTGTTCCCGAAGGCCGTTGATCCGGTCGTGGATCTCCTCTGCGAGAAGTACAGGATGGTGGGTACGGCAACTATTTGACCCTTCCCGGATTCTCCTGGATGAATTTCTCCCAACTTGAAGAGCCTTTGATCTTCGCAAGAGGATTGGAAGTGGAATAGTAATGGCACATGGCTATGGCCAGAGCATCGGTTGCATCCAGATGCTCGGCCTCCAGGCTGATGTCCAATGTCTTCTGCAGCATGGTGCACACTTGTTCCTTGGAAGCCGCTCCGTTGCCGGTGATGGCTTGCTTGGCTTCCCTCGGAGCATATTCATGTACGGTTTCGATTCCATTTTCAAGGGCGGCGATCATAGCAGCTCCCTGGGCTCTTCCTAGCTTCAGGACCACCTGGGCGTTCTTGCCGTAGAAAGGTGACTCGAGGGCCATTTCGGAACCGTGATAGGTTTTGCAGACCTGGGATACCGTCTCGTAGATCTGACGGAGCTTTAAATATGCATCAGTGTCTTTCCGCAAGTCCAGCACCCCCATGTCGACGAATACAGGCTTGCCACTGATGACATCGATGACCCCGAAACCCAAGAGACGGGTTCCGGGGTCTATTCCTATGATCGTTCTTTTGTCCATAATCATACTATGGACACAAATTTAATCAATCTTGTCGAATCCTGTATATGGACGGAGTACTTCAGGGATGATAATTCCATCTTCGGTCTCGTTGTCTTCGAGCAGAGCTGCGACAACCCTCGGGAGAGCCAGTGAGCTGCCGTTCAGAGTGTGGCAGAGTTGGGTCTTGCCTTCGGCGTCGCGGTAGCGCAGGTGGAGCCTGTTGGACTGGAATGTCTCGAAGTTGGACACTGAGGAAATCTCAAGCCAGCGTCCCTGAGCTGCGGACCAGAGTTCGAAGTCGTAAGTGATGGCCGAAGTAAAGCTCAGGTCGCCGCCGCAGAGGCGGAGGATCCTGTACTTCAGTCCGAGGCTGTTTACGAGCTTCTCCACATGGGCAACCATCTCATCCAGGGCTGCATATGAGTTCTCAGGCTTCTCGATGCGGACGATCTCGACCTTGTCGAACTGGTGGAGCCTGTTCAGTCCCCTCACATCCTTGCCGTAAGAACCGGCTTCGCGACGGAAGCATGGAGTGTAGGCAGTCAGTTTCTGAGGGAATTCGTCGTTCTGGAGGATTACGTCCCTGTAGATGTTGGTCACAGGAACCTCAGCCGTCGGAACGAGGAAGAAGCCGTCCAATGTGACATTGTACATCTGGGCCTCCTTGTCAGGAAGCTGTCCGGTACCGAATCCGGAAGCCGAATTGACCATCACCGGAGGTTCCACCTCCTTGTAACCGGCTGCCGTGTTGAAGTCCAGGAAATAGTTGATCAGAGCCCTCTGCAACTTGGCACCCTTGCCCTTATAGACCGGGAAACCAGCTCCGGTGAGCTTGACTCCGAGGTCGAAATCGATGATGTCGTACTTCTTTGCAAGCTCCCAGTGAGGAAGAGCACCTTCCGGAAGATTGACTTCAGGGCCTCCGGTCTTGACGATCTGGTTGTCTTCCGCACCCTTGCCGGGAACTACCAGGTCGCAAGGCATGTTAGGGAGCAGGACTATCTGATCATCCAGTTCCTTGTTGTTCTCTTCAGCCTGGGAGAGAAGGGCGGAAGACTTGGCCTTGAGTTCGGCCACTTCTTTCTTGACTTCCTCTGCCTCATCCCTGCGTCCTTCCTTCATCAGGCCGCCTATCTTGGCTGCGAGCTGCTTCTGAAGGGCGACGAGTTTGTCGCTCTCGGTCTGGAGAGCCCTTCTGTTAGCGTCCAGGGCAAGGACCTTCTCTACGATCTCCCTGGCATCGAAATTCTTGACTGCAAGTTTCGCGATCACATGCTCCGGATCTTCCCGAAGCGCCTTGAGTGTCAGCATATATGAAAATATTTATCTGTTGTCCTAAAAGAAAAAGAGGACTGCACGATAACTCGAAGCAAGTCCTCTTTTATCTGCCAATCCTCCGAGCTTAGTTCTCAAAAGGGATCACTGAGACGTAGGATTTGTCTTCCTTCTTCTTGGTGAACTTCACGGTTCCGTCAACAAGAGCGTAGAGAGTGTGGTCCTTGCCCATTCCGACATTCTTGTCAGGATTGTGGACAGTACCCCTCTGGCGGACGATAATGTTACCGGCCTTTACGACCTCACCGCCGAATTTCTTGAGTCCAAGTCTCTTGGAATGGGACTCACGACCGTTCTTGGAACTTGATTGTCCTTTCTTGTGTGCCATAATCTTTTACTCTTTGAAATTAAGCGATAGCGTCGATACGGATCTTGGAAAGCTTCTGGCGGTGGCCATTGCATTTCTGGAAGCCCTTGCGGCGGATTTTCTTGAATACAAGTACCTTGTCAGCCTTGGCCTCATCGTCGAGGACGGTGGCTTTGACGACAGCACCCTTCACATAAGGATTACCGAGCTGGATCTGCCCTTCGGTGTCAATGAGCAGCACCTTGTCGAATTCTACGGAAGAATCCTTCGCAGCCGGAAGACGGTTGACGAAGATTTCATTGCCTGCTTCGACCTTGAACTGCTGGCCTGCAATGTCAACAATTGCGTACATAAATAATTAAACTTTAATAAGTTCCGACCTGAGGCGCCTGCTTCTGGAACAGGTCTTCTGGAGCCCCTGGGCCATAAAAGGACTGCAAAATTATGAATTTTCCAACAATCCGCAAAATTTTTCCATACCTTTCGTGGCCACTTCCCTTATGTGGGTGATGCGGCTGTCATGGATGGCAACGTCCTCGGGATCTATCAGATAGACCGGGACGCCGTTCCTGGCGTAGCGGTAGAGACCGGCTGCCGGATAGACGTTGAGCGAGGTCCCTACGATCAGCATGATGTCTGCCTCGGCCACGATGTCGATGGCTTTCTCTATGTTCGGAACAGCCTCTCCGAAGAAAACGATATGCGGGCGCAGCTGGCTTCCATTCGGTGCCAGGTCTCCTATCTTGACCTCGTCATATCCTACGTCGATCACCTCGCTGGTAGAATATGTCCTGTCATATATTCCATCCTCCGGGCGCACCTTTGTGGCTTCTCCGTGGAGATGGAGCACGCGGGTACTGCCGGCCCTTTCGTGGAGATTGTCCACGTTCTGGGTGATCACCGTAACGTCATATTCCTTCTCAAGGGCTGCGATGGCCAGATGGGCGGCATTCGGCTTGACCTCGGAAAGTTGTTTGCGAAGCTGGTTGTAGAAACCCAGTACAAGTTCCCTGTTGCGGTACCAGCCTTCGATGGAGGCGACTTCCTGGGGATCGTATTCTCCCCAAAGTCCATTGTTCCCGCGGAAAGTGCTGAGTCCGCTTTCCGCGCTGACTCCGGCACCGGTAAGGACGGCTATCTTGCGTTTTGCCATATTCCTAATTCTTCTTGAAATAATAATTCTTGAGCCAATATTCGAAGAGAGGGTCGAGGATGACCGGGCGCTCTTCGTCTCCCACGAAGGTGATGATTTCCTTCTTCATAAGGGCATCCTTGAGCCTGCGGACGTTCGCAGACGAGTTCAGGGTATATTTCCTGATGACTTCCGCGGTGCTGAACTTGGTGTAGCCGTCGCATATTGCTCTGAGCAGGCTCACCTGGAAGGTCGTAAGGTCGCTCATCGTGGACACGAAGCGTCCCCTGTGGATTGCGAGGATGGTTTCGAGGGCCTCCAACAGGACAGGTTCCATTATATATCCCTTGGAAAGGGAGTCGCAGATCGCAGTGAAATGATTGATGTAGAACAGGTTACACTTAAACAGACGGCAGGCTCCGCTGATCAGGTCCCTGTCTATGACCTTTCCGCTCGCAAGGAAACCTTTGATGATATGTTCCACTATGATCCTTTCGTCCACCTTGCTGAGCTTGAGATGCTCCACCCGGCGGTAGAAGAAATGGCGCCTTACGAATATGTCGGCCATGGCATTCACATGCGAGCCAAGGAATATGTACGAGAAGTTGCGGACCCCTGCCGCGCGCATCTCATCCATCACCTGCTCCATGATCTTGAAAATCTTCTCTCCGTCCTCGGTCAGGTCCAGGTTCTGGAATTCTTCGACGATCATGAACATCTTGTCGCTCCTCGCGGCAGCAAGCCTATAAGGGAGCCTGAGTACGGCACGGAGGTCATCGTCGTCGATGTCCCAGTTCGTGGAGAGGATCGTGTCGGTGTCAGCGAAGGCTTTCCGGTCGAATACGAAATGGGTTCCGGACAGATAGGTATTAACAATCTGCTCGTACTCGGACGGTGTCGTGGCGACCTGCCGGATGATTGCAGCGCCCAGCCTACGTACGAAGGCTTCGTTGGAACGGATGTCCAAGGCCGTGATGTCTGACGTGGAGAATTTCAGGCCCGAGACCCTGAGCCTTGTCATCACTTGGTGCACTATGGATTTCTTGCCGGCTCCGTATGGTTCCCAGATAGCTACGTTCTCACTCTGGCTCAGGAGGTTGCCAAGGATGGTACAGTCTTCCTTACGACCGATGAAATGCTGGCCGGTGACATATTTATTGTACAAAAACGGGCCGTCCATAGAAATAACATTTTTGTTTTGACAAAATTAAGAAATTTTTCATATCTTTGCACCCGCTTTTAGAAAAAGGAGGTGGTAATTTAGTTATGATCATAGTTCCAATCAAGGAAGGCGAGAACATCGAGCGCGCCCTGAAGAAATTCAAGAGGAAGTTCGAAAAGACCGGTGCTATCCGTGAGCTTCGCGCCCGCAAGAACTTCGAGAAGCCTTCTGTAAAGAAGAGAGCTGCGAAGATGAAGGCAGTCTATGTACAGCACCTCAGAACGATGGAAGAGCAGTAATTTCCATCTTCAATTTGGCAGTTTGATATATTAATACTATATTAGCAGTCCAAACGAGGGCTTAGCTCAGTTGGTTTAGAGCGCTTGCTTGACAGGCAAGAGGTCGGCAGTTCAAATCTGCCAGTCCTCACTCCTCAGAATCAGACACTTACAGCGATGTAGGTGTCTTTTCTTTTTCTATTAGTCGCAGTTTTGTCGCAGTTTCATCCTGTTTTAAACACGTTCTGAAAGGGGTCGAGTCTTTTGACGACTCCATTGAACCTGTTATAAAGATTCTTCCAAGAAACCCAAATTACCCATATTTTGGCACATCCTCCGTCTATCTTCGCAGCATGATTACTCATTACTGCCGGACAAACGAAGAAGCCTTGAAGCAAGCGAAGAAAGCAGGCAAACAGCCTGGTTGCGAATACATGGGAATCACCCTGCCAGATGGAAGGAAGGGATTCGTGATTTACAGGAATGGAAGATTGGTGGAGAGATATGTTTCAATGACTCTTTCCCTCTAAACCATGAAGAAACTATCTATCTCTTTCATTATACGATCCGTTTCTTCAAGAGCATAGATGATATGTCCATAATGGAGGATATCCTTGTAGTCCAGCTTGCGGCCACGTCGATCCTTGAGCCACTTCTGAGCAGGTTGGTAGCCACCGATAAAGAAGTTCCATGCAAGCTCAGACACATTACCAAAATACTGCGTGGCGTTAATGAATACTTTACCATCCTGATACCGGATCGCTTCGACTGGATTCTCATTGTTCTCCCCAGACACCGGGAATGTAATCCTCCTCTCCCAATTCTGTGCTTCTTCCATAAGGTGCAGTTTCCGAAGCTCAGAACCCAGAGCCACAAGGTGATGGAATTGATCTTTGTCAGTCGGGTACGGGATCCTCGGGAAGTCAATCTTCAGGAACTCCTTGTAGGTCTCCCGGTACTTTGGACTGTGAAGGACGGCATAGATGTAATCGAATAAACCCTCAGGATTCACCTCACAACCAAGCCGACTTTGGAACTCGGCCATCTTTTGTTCAGAGAGATTTGGACATATCTCACCACTTTTTGAATATGCATAAAGAGGGACGATATATGTACTGTCACTTGCACTATCCAACACATGCATGTCCACCAAACCATCTGAAACAAAAGTATAACCTAAACTTAGCTGGCGGTTCCCCTTGGCGGTAATAAGCCCATAGTTATTAGGAATGAGCATATTACTCATTTTATCGAATCGATGATCTCCTCGAAGAATTATCTGCTGGAGAGCTTCTTTGTTCGGATAGAAACAATACCGGTTATCAAAAGGCCTGTAGCATACCCTTTTTCTACTCTCTTGCGAAGTTCCCTTAAAGAACCCCCTTTTTATTCGTAGATTCCAATCAGGGTTTTCTTTAATAGAATACCTCAAGGCTATGGTATTATCATCAGCGTCAGAATCCATCATCGACAGCATTTCTTCCAGGTCATCCTCTGAGAAATGAATGAAAAGACTATCTTTCCTAAACTTAATCCCACTTGTTTGAATCAGGAAGAGCTCAGCAATACTCACACCCTTCTCGTACTCATCTTGTGCGGAGAAGTCCTTAGGAGTGAAAAAGAAATACGGCTCCGTATAATTCACTCGGGCCCAGTCGACAGAGTGTAAAGAAGCAGAATTCAGCCACTCATACTTATAGTCACGAGAGCCATATAGGTCCTTATGGTAGACCTCGGCGCAGGTTCCCTTTTTCTTCTTCCCCGTCTTGGCGAAAATGTTAATACTGACCCCTTGCATAATGTCGAAGACATTCTTGTCCTCCGTACCATCTGGGGCGGTTTCCTTCTTTCTACTGTTTCCGTGGAGGTCAAGAATGTAGATTTGATCAAACTCATCCAACAAACTCTTTCTCATTTGTCGGTGGATAATGCCGTCAATAAAAGAATTGTTTGAAATAAATGCAAGGATCCCTTCTCCCTTCTTGTTGATATAGTGGTGGCCAAGACGGATGAACTTGATATAATCGTCCGAGAGTGGCTGGATATTCCTCTCAGTTAGGTTCTTCTTGTAATCTGCCACAAGATCCGTGATCCACTTCCCACTGTTCTGACTTGAAACGGAGTATGGCGGGTTCCCGGTGCAAATCATGACCGGGGTCTCAGTCTTAACCCGTGATGCTTCATCAGCCTCGTCTGAAAGCCATTTAGCAAACAATTCCGCTTTTCTTGGAGTAGCTTCTTCCAGAGAATTGGTCAGGAAAACGTTTAGACGATTATTAGAAGTTCTGTCATATCCGGTTGCCTTCAACACTAAGGATAGTTTAAGGTGAGCAATCGTGTATGAAGCCATCAGAATCTCGAAGCCGTGTAATCTAGGGATAAGACTCTTCTCTACGTATGATGGCCAAACGCCCTCCATACCTTCGAACTTATCCCTGACCTGTTGGATAATTTCGGCCAGGAAGGTTCCTGTTCCCGTAGCAGGAT
>JBGVAE010000025.1:0-4384 GCA_045224215.1 Candidatus Cryptobacteroides sp.
TACGTGATGATGCCGAAGTGTGACGAGTCAGTCATCGACACTGACCTTGAAGAGCGCATGGCACTTGCCCAGAAGGCTACCTCAATGGTGCTTGCGCTTCGCCGCAAGGTTTCCATCAAGGTACGTCAGCCTTTGCAGAAACTCCTCGTTCCCGTGATGTCCGACAAGGTCCGCTCCCAGCTCGAGCAGGTCAAGGGCATCATTCTTGGAGAGGTGAACGTGAAGGAAGCCGAGTTCATTTCGGACACTACCGGAATCATCACCAAGAAGATCAAGCCTAACTTCAAGACTCTGGGGAAGGTTTACGGCAAGCAGATGAAGGAGATTGCTGCAGCATTCGGCCAACTCGACCAAGGCACGATTTCTGCTGTCCAGGCAGCCGAATCGCTCGGAAACGCTTACACGCTCAACCTGCCTTCAGGAGACGTCACGCTCAATCCGGGAGACTATGAGATATCCTCCGAGGACATGCCAGGATGGCTTGTCGCATCTGAGGGACCGCTTACGATCGCACTCGATGTGCAGATTACGGAAGCCCTTAAGAAAGAAGGAGTTGCAAGAGAGCTTATCAACAGGATCCAGAATTTGCGCAAAGATAGCGGATTCGAGGTTACAGATAAGGTAGAAGTTGTTATATTTGCAAATGGCGAGGTGCGTCAGGAGATCGAGGCTTCGCTTGCAAGTTACGAAGAATACATCGCCACACAGACCCTAGCTCTGTCCATAAAGATTGGAGACGAGACTCAGGTTCCGGAAGGAGCCGCTGACGTAGAATGGGACGGAGGTGATGTTAAGATGGTATTGACCAGGAAGTAAAAGACATTTTTTTTCGAAGTATGGCAGAAGAAGTTAAAAGTAACGAACCTGCTCCTGTAGTAGAGAAGAAACGTTACACTGATGAGGAGCTTGAAGAATTCAGGGGTATCATCAACGAGAAACTGGATAAAGCCAGGAAAGAGTATGAGACACTCAGGAAGGTGATCATGCACAACGGCAGCAACGACATCGAAGACACGACGCCTTCTTTCAAGACTGTCGAGGATGACGGTGCTTACCAACTTTCCAAGGAAGAGGCCAGCCAGCTGGCCCAGAGGCAGTACAAGTTCATCCAGAACCTTGAGGCTGCCCTCGTACGCATCGAGAACAAGACATACGGCATCTGCCGTGTCACCGGAAAGCTTATCCCTAAGGAGAGGCTCCGTCTCGTACCTCATGCAACCCTGACGGTCGAGGCCAAGGAAATGCTTGCCAAAAAGGGTCAGAACTAGTGCGTCTCGGGAAAGGAAAGAAGCTATTGCTCCTTGGAGTACTGCTCGTGGTCATCGACCAGGTCATAAAGATCCTGGTCAAGACCAACATGGAGATCGGTGAGCATATCAGCGTAATAGGCAATTGGTTCCAGATCCTCTTCATCGAGAATGAGGGAATGGCGTTCGGAATGAAATTCGGCGGGGCGGTGGGCAAATTCTGCCTGTCATTCTTCAGGACCGCTCTGTTCGGAGCCCTTTGCTGGTGGATTTCATCTCTCGTGCGGAAGCAGAATGATGCAGACGGGCGGAAGATAATGCTTTCCGACGGTCGTCCGAAAGTTCCGGACGGAGTCCTGGTCGGACTGACACTGATCTGTGCCGGTGCTTTCGGAAATATCATCGACAGCCTTTTCTACGGACTGATCTTCGGTTACGCCCCTTTCATGTTCGGCCGCGTGGTGGACATGCTGTACTTCCCGCTGATCGACACCATCTGGCCCCAGTGGGTTCCGTTCGTCGGGGGAGAACGTCTGCTCTTCTTCGCCCCTGTATTCAATTTCGCCGACAGCTGCGTCACCGTAGGAGCGTTGTATCTGATTTTCTTCCAGTACAAGTTCTTCACCCGGTCCGAAGAAACGGAGCCAGAGCCTGAGGGGAAATAATTTTTGGAAGATAGATTTTTTAAGTATCTTTGCAGTCCCCTTCATGAAGGGAATGAAATATTGGAGAGTTGGCCGAGTGGTCGATGGCGGCAGTCTTGAAAACTGTTGAGCTGAAAGGCTCCGGGGGTTCGAATCCCTCACTCTCCGCAAAAAGGAATGCAGCTGGTCGCATAAGCGACCGGCTGTTTTTGGCTTCCGGCGGCAGCCAAGGTTGCTTGGATGACGTTGGAAGACGAAAACAGCCAGTTGACCCTGTGGGTCAACAGCTGCATTCTATGCTTTGCAGGACCCCTGGCCAAGGGATGTCGGAGGGCGTAGCCCGACGAAATCCCGGGAGGCGGAGGGATAGGAATACCTTTGCTCCCGGCACGGCGGCTGATGCCGCCTTTCGTCGCTTCGCTCCTCATAGCCCCGCGCAGCGGGGAGGGATGTCGCCGAAGGCGAAATCCCGGAGGAAGAGGGATTATTCCGGGTCATTGAAATGATCCTCTGACATAGATTTATTCCTTTAGTAGATTACGGGATTGCTCATTGCTTGCAAGGACAGACATTTGGTGAATAGCAATGGAGTTTAGTTTGCGCAGCCTTTCGGATTGAGGTAGACCATCATTGATAAAGACTGCATTCAAGTTCTCAAGATTTGAAAGGCAAATGAGTTCATTAATAGAGGCATAATCCCGAATATTACCCTTGAGATCAGGATTTGCGTCCCGCCATTCCTTCGCAGTCATACCAAACAAGGCCACATTCAAAACGTCAGCTTCATTTGCATAAATGATAGATACCTGCTTTTCTGATACTTCTTGAGGAATTAAGTTTTGTTTGATTGCATCTGTGTGGATACGATAATTAATTTTTGAAAGCTCTCGCTTCGCAGTCCACCCAAGCAGTTGCTGCTCAGCGGTCTTCAAACGCTGGAATTCCTTGACCAAATAAAGCCGGAATTCAACTGATATCCATGAAGCAAACTCAAAAGCGATATCGGTTTGTGCATATGTTCCACCATATCTGCCAGACTGTGAAATGATACCGATGGCTTTTGTCGATTCAATCCAGCGGGACGGAGATAAAGTAAAAGCATTTAACCCGGCTTGCTGCCTAAACCCCTCGAATTCGAGGGGGTTAAAATCCGGGTTATAGAGAGTCTCCCATATACCGAGGAATTCGATTGTATTGCGATTGCGCATCCAATTGGCTATCACGCCATTCGGGTCCATCCAATTTTTCTGGCGGGCTATATCGGTGATGCAAATATAGTCAATACCCCCCTTGGACATAGTCCTGATGGCAACGTCCTTGACAATAATCTCATTCTTCTTATCCATAGACTTCTCATTTCTTGCAAAAGTAAACAAAAAACAGTTATGCCAGCAAATCGTTGCAAGAATAGTTGCGTGATTTAAAAACTGACTCAATACCTCACCGAAATGCCTATTTGCATAGAATTATACATCGGCACCTGTCCCGAGTTCTTTCCGATTACCGGATTATACCCCACGCTCACGCCAATATCCTGATACCACACACCGGCCTTGAAACCCAAGCGGAAGCCATTATTAGTGTTCAAATTATCTTGCCGCTTGATTCCGGAAATGCCTTGGATGGAATACTCATTCCTTAAACTGGTTGTTCCGAAGGCGGGGATGACGAAAGCGCCTGCCTTCCAGTCTCCGAATTCTCTGATATAGCCAATCTGCAGACCAACGTGGTTATCCGAATAAGTGGACTTGGCATTATCCCATATAGCGGGAGTCGTAACAATACTGCCGTCATCCCCAAAGGAGTATCCCTTTTGAATGCGATCCACGTTCACACCTTCGAGAAGGCCTGCAGAGAATACATTTCCATCCCTCCAAGGCCGATACCTCAGGGCGATAATGGACAAATCGCCATACCACCCTGAAGGCTTCAGCTGACCGGGAACGCCCATCAGATAATTTAATCCACCGGAAATCTCATCAAATGTCACGATAGACCAGGTGGGTTTGAAATCCCGCTTGGTAATCCCAAAAATGGGAACTTCAAAGTTCAATTTCCTTCCCACTACCGTGGAGGTGGTATCCGGAGCCTGTGCATAAGTCTCCATGGCGATAAGGCCGGCTACAAGGATCAAAACAACTTTCTTTATCATATCGTAAACTATTGTTTATCAAACATATTCCTTAAATCTTCCAACGTGGCAGCCCCTTCCAGATAAAGGAGCGTAACCTTCCACTCATCCCCAACCTTCCGTGCCTGGTAGCAGAGGTAACGGTTCATCTTACCGCTTGATGCCGGCTGCACAAGCGCATAGGTTAGAAGGTCACCGACCTTCTCCGTCTCCTTGACGTAAGCCTTTTCAGCATCGGCTTCTACCAAAACAGCAACCTGTCGGGTCAATGCTTCATCAACCTGGAAACTGACGCCTCGGTAAAAATCCAGTTTATAAGCCGCCATGCTGCTGCCGCGGACCTCCGTTACCACCATCTGTTT
>JBGVAE010000026.1:0-38270 GCA_045224215.1 Candidatus Cryptobacteroides sp.
GCTTTCGCAATGCCATGTCCAGTAGAACATCAGGACCTGCTTCCCGGAACGGGTTGCAGGAGCATCTTCGTTGACTGAACGCTGGAGTTCATCCACTGCGACCCAAGTGTCCGGTCCAGCCACCTGGACCTCCACATCCGGATCGTCCTCGCCGCCACCGGAGAAAGTCATGTCCTGATCCATGAGCGTAGACTGCTTGAACACGCCTCGCTCAAGTTCGATGGCCTTGTCATATGTCCTTGTGCAGGTTTCCGTGCCGTTACTGACCGTGAAAGTCAGTCCTTTGTCCAAGGAAACCGGGAGTGTCACAAAGTAGTACCAGACCCCGGTCTTGAATGTTCCTCCGCCAGGTACGGTCATAGTGATGCTCGAAGAAGGATTGTCGAGGTCTCGCACTGTCGGAATACCAGCATCATCCATATAGAAAGTAAAAGTACCGGCTATCGGTTCTCCGGCTATGGCAGAAATGGTCACTGACTTGATTCCCTCGTTTTTAAGGGAGAACCGAACGCCTGAACAAACATGCTGGAAAGGCATCTGGAGCTTCCAGTCTGCCTTGACGGCGGATTTATCAGGCAAATTACCCTTTCCTGCGATAATGAGTAGTTCATTCGCAAACGTACCTTGTGCAGCATATTGCTCTGACGGGAGGCTCGTCTTTATGTAACCTGAAGATATCGAAGCTTCTTCATCATACGGATAAAGGGCCAATACTTCTCTGCCTTGCGCCGGGACTTTTCCCGCGAAATATGAGGATGCTGAAGACTCAGTGCTCGTGGACTCGAACCTCGTCATCTGTCCATCACAGAAGACTGATATGGCGTCTGAGGGAAGCCAATAGACTTTTTCTCCACCGACGAGTACAGTTCGCGTCTGCGATTCCGCCTTGCTCTGGATTGCCTCTATAACAAGGTCCCTGTGATCAGCCAATACCTCGTTTGGCTCTGCGATATCGCCCATTTGGCAAGACGCGACAATGGTGGCCACGGCCACCATTGTCCCAATCATGCGTAACGACATATCAGTCATAATCAATTATTTATTAAAGTTCACCTCCGTTGGAAATGTTCGAAATGGTCGGTTGAGTGTACTTAGGATCCACCACCGGACGGATTGAGCCTGCCGTTCCCTTCGTGTAATTCTGAACGACATTGTTGGTAGGCACAAAGAGGAACATCTTGGAATACATGAAATCACTGTATCTGCCCCAATTACTCAGACCTGGATGAGATCCAACGATGTTCGTTGGACAATCTGTCCAATACATACCGAACTCATTGGCGGCACCTGCCACATGCCTGAGATAAAGCCCCGGAGTAACAGGCTGATTGTTTCCGCTAGGATGCAGGTTATAGAAGATCCTGGCTCCGGTATATGGCATGAAGAGTACAGATCCATTTGAAAGCGTGAAGTTCTTTCCTGAATGGTCCGGGGCATCTGACCCTGTGCCCAGAGCCGTACTGAAATCCCGGGATGGGACTGTAAAGCCAGGAGGACATGGGTCATAGACAGTCTTATACTTATTGGCGCCTGTCCAGTCATTGGACGAGAAGCAATAAGAATTCCAGAGATTATAAGGAATAGCAGTCTTGCTCCTGTGCCATGCGAAACCTGCACCTGTCCCACCAGCATTCGGAGCCGGGAGGTATAACCACGAAGGTATATAACCTGCTATCCATGAAGTAGATCCATCAAGTCCTCCATTGTATGGATCGTCACCACTATTATCTGCAATGTAAGGTACGTGAGGGTTACGGATCGCTGTCCCGTAATCGGCTTCGGCCTGCAGATTGAATTTGGTGGTAACCAAGGTCACATATGAGTTCATGCCGGTATAGTCCTGGCCTGGGTAGATGGTCTTGTCCTTGCAAGGCTCACCCACGATATTGCTCGCAGATGCATCATAGATTCCAGGAATCATCGGGTCCTTCCTCCCCCACTGGTAGTAAGGGTTCCAGCCCACGTTCTCTCCGATATTACCGGAATCTCCGATCTGTGTCATCGTAAACTCCTCGTTGTCGATTGCTGCAGAAAGGTCATCGTTCGGTGCTATTTGGATAAGACGCACAGGGATGGTCCTATCGGTGTATTTGTCATATCCCTCTTCCTTCTTGTTCCATCCGAGATTGGCGCTCATATAACCGTCAATTGGCGTGAGGTCGCGCTCGGTAACCCAGATATGCCAGCTCCACAGGATGGTCTTGGTGTCTGTGAAAGAGCCACCTGCAGCACCGCGCAGTGCGATAACGATGTTGCCAGGCTGGATGTTGGCAGATGAAAGGTTGAACTGGATATATTGATGACCGTTTTCAGTAATCAGACTGAGGTCTGAAGCGGTGAGCATCTGCTCGTCCTGCCATACAATCGCGACATTCTGACCGGAGACACCGTAGCCGCTGTTGCTGTTGATGTCTTCTATCACATAAGGATTCTGGATTTCCGTGTTGATGGCATTGCGGAGAGCCGGAGTATAATTGACATCAGGATATTGATAAAGAGGAACTGACCCATTCTGGTCGAAATTTGTCGAAACATAAGTCGTATAAATACTGCTGATAGATGATCCTGATCTTCCAGGCGCGAAAGATTCGTAATTAGTTGTCCCGTTGGTGATGGCGTTACCATAGACACATGGGAATTTATATGTTCCCGGAGCAGTCACCACGTAGCAGTTCGCTGTAGTCTGAGTGTTGGAATTGCCGAAGATGTCATGTGTGGACAGGTCGTAATTCGAAACGGCAGTCCTGTTGCGGAGGATATCCCTTGAGGATTGCTGAACCGGTGTCGTGTGAGTATTTGCAATCAAGTGAGCACTCCTGCTCTCATAAGCCGACGTGCTGTTGACTCCGACTCCGGTATATTGGTTGCTGTTGATGGTGAACTCGTTCTGGATAGAGGTCCAATCCTGCCATGCAGACCCGTCCCAATACTGCGCTTTCCATGAAACAGCCTGAACGGTTGAATAATCACGAACACCGTTGGTTTCACGGACGCGGTAGCTGGTGACATTGAATCCAAGGTCGACGGCTTCGTGCCCATAAGTTACTATGTCGTCAATCTCTTCGATAATATAGACCCATTCGCCGTCGGTTGGGAGGCCAGGGGTTGTGATGCGGTATTTCTTGCATGCCTGGAAGGTGTCCCAGACTCCACCCGTCTTGAGCGAGAGGGTCTTGTCACCGGAAGTGAGGTGAAATGTAAGTTTCACCTCAGTCAAGTTCTGCGGAAGGGCGAACACTGTGAATTTCAGCGGATTGGATGCGCTGATCGTTCGACCGCCGGTGAAATTGACAGTGATCTTGTCATTGTTGCCAGCCGAACGTGCAGGGCAGGTGAATGTGCTTCCATCCCAGCTCCAGCTTCCTATGAGAGCATCGTGCGTAGAACTCATGTCGAAGCTGGTGATCGTTGCATCGGTGCCTCCATCGTTTGCGATGACCACGTTGAACTCGAAGGCTGTCATGGCTGGATAGAACGGCAGGGTCACATTCGAGCCTGAAGATGCCTGGACCTTAGCAACCATGAAAGCCTGTTCGCTCATTACGGGGTTGGTATATGTGCCTCCTGTCGTGCTCCCCGGAAGGGTCACTCCGGTGTGGCTCTCAGTCTGGGCGGACTGGTCTGCCACGATGGTTCCGCTGAAAGTATGCGATGCAGCTACGACGCTGGCTGTCGAAGGATAGACCGCATAGAAAGTGTTAGGATTCCCATCCGTACTCCAGGTGAGCCTGGAGTCATCAGCCGTGACGTCGGCGACACTCCTTTCATTGGAAGCGGATGGCGTCCCGACAGTGTAGGTGGCTACATCACCGGTGTTGCCGTTGAGGATCTTGATCTTGTCTGTTCCGGCCACCCAGTCGATACGCTCACGGTGATTACCGCTGATGTCGAAATACTGCCCGCTGTAGATTGTCCTTGTCTCCGGGAGATTCTCGTATTGAGTTGCGGCAGAGAACACTACCTCCTGCTCAGTGGTCTCGATTTCACCTGCTTCGTAATAGCATGAAACCAATGCTGTGGCAATCCCGCATAACATGGCGGCGATTGCGAATTTCCTATCTGACTTGTTCATGATTCTGATCGGCGTTTTAATCCCAGCCATTGCCGGAGTAGTCCTTTTCGTCATAGTCCTGTCCTTCCGTCTCGACACCGGACTGCACTGATGTAGCGAGAATCCAACCGGAAAGTCCCACCTCGAAGAGTTGGAACTCCGGCCTTACATAAACCTTTTTCTCCTTGATTTCCATATCTTTGTTTATTCCTTATCCTCTTCAAAAAACCATGAGCAACCAATCGGATAAAATACATGCAAAAGTACAGGGATTGTGTTAGATTGTTGTAGATATAAAAATTGAGGACACAAACCTTTTGTTTGTATCCTCATTGAAAAATATCAGATATTTATTCTATTGACGCTTATGCAGTACCGTATGTCACCTCCGGGCATCGAGGGCGCGCTGGAATTCACGGGCATTTCGGTTGTGCTCTGCAAGTGTGGTTGCGAAGCGGTGCGTACCGTTCATTTCGGGACTGGCGCAGAAGAAAAGATAGCCGTGCCTGTCCGGATTCAGGACAGCCTCCAGACTCGGTTTGTCCGGGACGCAGATCGGTCCAGGAGGAAGACCGGCATATTTATAGGTATTGTACGGAGAATCTACCTCCAAATGCTTGAGCAGCACACGGTTCAAGGAGTAGTCGAAACAATATGCCACGGTAGGGTCGGCCTGGAGTTTCATCCCCTTTTGGAGGCGGTTCAGGTACACCCCGGCGATCGAAGGATATTCAGGCTCGTAATTGGACTCTCCTTTCACGATGGAAGCGACTATCGAGACCTCCTTCGGAGTCAGCCCAAGATCTTCGGCCTTCTTGAGGTTGGATTTAGTCCAGAATGCATCCTGGGCCGCCTTCTGCTTTGCGAGGATAGCACCGATGGAATCGGTCCAATAGACTTCGTAGGTGTCGGGCATGAAAAGGGAGAAGACATCCTGCGGAGTGGTGCCATATTCAGACAGCAGTTCCTTGTCATCCAGAGCTTTGCGAACCGTAGCAGAATCCAGCATCATCTGGTTGGCAATCTTGCGGGCAAGGGCTCCTTTAAGCCTCATGGTGCCGGAAAGCACGAGGCGTACAGGGGTCTGCCAGCCTTTCCGCAGCATTCTCGCTGCGAATATGCTCGGCTTGTTCTTTTCAATCACGTAGTGTCCTGGCTTGATGGATGAATCGTCCAGATTCTTGCGGACCGTCCTCTCCAGGCTCTTGCGCCGGATCAGAACACTGTCCGGGACCTGCGACAGGATGTCGTCTACAGTCATTCCCGGTGTCACATACAGTTCCAAACTCCTGCTGAAGTTCGGTCTCTTGTTGTCGTTGAACCATCTACCGCCCAATGCTCCTGCGGCCACAACCGCCACGAGGCATGCCGTCAAGGCTATCCATTTCCATGTATTCATATTCAATTCCGTCTATTTCCTTGTGCGGAGCATGATAGTGTCTCCTTCACTCAGTTCGTAATCAGCAGGCATGCCGTTCATCTTGCAGACACTGCTCATCTTGACTCCGAATCTCTGGCAGATGTCCCTCAGAGCCTGCCCGTCTTCATCCACTATGTACATATCCAAGCCCTTCTCAGATTGGTTTTTCTTTGGCTGGATGTAAACGATCGTGCCAGGGAGGAGTTCCTCATCCTCTTTCAAGTCATTGAACCTAAGGATATTCTTAAGGAATAAATCATATTGTTCAGCTATGCTTGAATACGTCTCACCTTCGACCGACAGCACGTAAAGCACTCCATTGCGGGAATATACTTCCCTGCTGAGGGAAAAATGGAATTCTTCAAATTCGCTCTTGTCCACCTTCTTAGGAGCTTCAAGGGCCAGTGGAGATTCCGGAATCTTATCCGTCACCGCAGCTATATCCTCATCCTTGTGTTTCTTCCCCTTGCGGGTCTTCTTGGCTGCCTTCTTCGAGTGCGAGAGGCCTTCTGGGGAAGAGTCCCTGGAAACGCCGGCCGAAGGCTCTGAAGCAACGGTAGGAAGCTCCTCGGAAGTCATCGTGTCATATTCATAGAGCTTGTAGTCCTCTATGTACTTGATGAGCTTGGCCGGATAATTCGGGTCGGTAGCGTAGCCGGCTTTCTTGAGTCCGTAGGCCCACGATTTATAGTCGGTCGTGCTGAATTCGAAGAGGAACTTGTAGCGGTCGCGATAGCGCAGGAAGTCGGAATGGTCGCGGAAAGACTCGTCCGCGGAGTCATATACCCGGAAGCACTCCCCTTTGTCGTCATCGTCGTAGGCCATGGTCTTCCCCTCCCAGCCCTTGTGGCATTTGATGCCGAAATGGTTGTTGCCTTCTGCAGCTAGAGGCGAATTGCCGTAGCGGGATTCCAAAATGCCCTGGGCCAGGGTAATGCTGGCCGGGACACCGCTCCGGTACATCTCCCTTACCGCCGTCGGCGCCCACTGGCGGATATAATCGGAAATATTGTCATTCTGCGCGAATGCTGTTATTGCGCAAAAGAAAAAAGCGAGGAAAAACAAAAATCTCTTCATCTGAACATTGCTAAAGGATTGTAAAGATAAGTATTTACCCTCGAGAAACGAGCATTATCCAGAAAAAAACCGAATCCCGGTTTAATTTATTATCGTTTCAAAAAAAAAAATATCGAAATTCAATATATATTAACTAAAAGTTATTACTTTTGTGCTTCATCTAATAAATTGAAATACAAAGTGAAGAAACTATCGTACCAACCTCCGGTTATCCTGGAGGTGATCCCTATTTCTCCGCAGCAACCAATCTGCGGTTCTGATGTCCGCACCGGCGGGCAGGACGTTCACGACTATGAAATCGGAGATGACTTCGATGATTGGGACTAATTCTATGGAGGACATTATCATGAAAATGAAGAAAATTACTTACGCACTCCTTGCAATCGCTTTCATCGCAGCGTTCAATTCCTGCAAAGAGGAAGAAGAAATCCAGACCCCCGACGAGGACAACTGGGAGTACTTCATGAAGCAGTACGACGAGAATACTCCTCATACCCCTGGTACTTTCATTATGTTCAGAGCCAACACCTATTACAAGAACGGTGAGGTAGAGACTAGGACTCAGTATTCAGGAGAGGAGATCACGATCGGCACCAACAAATACGAACGCATCGACTGGATCGATGGTGACAAGCTGCAGATATACTGCAACCAGTCATCATCCGGTGTCAACAATGCAGTCTATGCTATCAATGAACCGACCATTGCTGTAAATCAAGATGACAAGCGTCAGAGCGTTGCTGCCGTAACCCTCGACAGCGAACAGGGTCTGAAATGGGGCGAGACTAACCCTCATGTTTTCATTGGGCTTTATCCGGCTGAGGAAACCTTTGGTGAGAACGCAGGAGAGCATAGCTATCCTAAGGTTACTGCAAACGCAGATGATTTCAGGTTCATTACCTGCGTCCCTAAACAACAGCCATATCTTGTCGACGACATTCATGTCGACACTCATGTTGACATGAGACTTGCAGGAATGGTAGCAAAGACAACTGCAACTCTTGAGCAAAGGGGAAATGTATCTATGGTTTACTATCCAATCGTGACGACCCTGCAATTTGACTTGCAGAACGTTTCGAAGAGTGATATTACCATCAATGAGATCTTCATCGATGGTCCTGAGGTTGCGGGAACATATAACGTAACCGTTCCTGGTACTCTCCAAAATATCACCAGCCCTGCTTCCGAAATCTCTTTCGATTGCGATCCTAAGGGACAGATCTCTGTCGTTGGTATCAACAAGACTCTTGTCAAGGATTCTGAAGAGAAGGTCCGCGTTGTAATGTTCGCACTTCCGATTGAGTTCACTCATGCCAAGCTAGGTATCAAGATGACTATCAACGGTCAGGACGTGACCCGCAAGGTAGCCCTGAATGAAAAGAAGACTGTCACTGTTACCAATGATGACAATACCACAACTACGACGACAGTCAAGGAAGACATCGTGTTCCTGCCGACCCACAAGTACAACTTCACCATAAAGATTCCTGAGTCAACTGTATTCGAGGTCGATCCTAAGAATTACAACTACGATGTACCTGGTGGAGCTGCACCGTTGAATGTCACCAGCTACACTTACAACGCCGCGGGAGAGAAGACCCCGGTTGCCTGGACTGCAACAAGGTATTCTCTCGACGGTGGTGAGACGTGGCTTCCTTTCGGACCGGCTGTCCTCAATCCTGACGCAATCGGGGTCTTGCCTACGATGCTTGAAAGATGGGATAAATTCAGTTTCACTGATGTTGAAGGAAACCCAAAACAATTCGTCACCCCTGTCAACGGTACAGTTTCCTACAACAAGCCACCTTACAGGAAGCTGAAGGAAGCGACTCCAGCAGGTGACGTCGACCTCTCCCTTGTAGATGTCAGTGGAGTACCATATCCTGGAAATACATTAACCACAGTTGAGGGAAAGACAGTCACCGCAGGTAATAATATTAATACGGCCAACTGTTACATGGTCCACGCCAGAGGAACCTACAAGTTCCCTATGGTTTACGGTAATGCGATCAAGAACGGAGCAACGAACACCATTGCATTCAATCCGACAATTGACCGTTCGGCCGAAGAAATTCAAGACAGTATCACTTATTCTCCATATAAGAAGACAGGTACGGACGGCCGTTGGATTACTCTGCCAAATGAGCCATATTATTCTCTGACTGATGACGAAAGCAGGGAAAAGTTCTTTGGCAACACATTGACGGACGAAGAAAAGAAGCAGCTGTTCAATGTCGGTTGGGGCAAGGGTTGGACAACGGATAACAACCCTGCCAAGAACCACTTTCTCTCCCCATTCCTCAACCACACAGGACAAGGCATCACCGATCCGTGGCTGAAGAACAACACTGGAGTCTCTCCTACTACGGCCACCCTGTTATGGCAGGATTCCAAAGGATTGATAAAGAACGTTACCCTTGACGGAGATTACGTCAAATTTGAAGTAACTTCCGTAATGTCCGACCTCGTGGAAGGCAATGCCCTGATTGCAGTCACTGATGGTACGAATATCCTCTGGAGCTGGCATATCTGGATTACTGAAGTGACGGAAGACCAGAATATCAACTCATCCGACAGTCCTTCCGGCAATGTCTATGCGGGTCAGACAATGGCAGCTACCCTAATTGGAAAGAAAGTCGTGGAGAATTCCCTTCCAAATGTTACAGACGCCAAGATTGCCGCCTACCTCGGACTCTGCGACCTCAGTGTCAGCCCAAGAGAGATAAAGATTGAGTTCGTTCAGGAAGGAACGGAGGCGACAGAGATCGTTACCTTGAAGCAGAAAGGCTTGTTTGATATGAATGCTCCATTCTACCAATACGGAAGAAAAGACCCTCTTAAAACCCAGAAGGGAATAAATGGTGATGATAGATCCATTTTCAAGAGTTTGTATAACATAACTAATGGAGACGTTACCACCACCACCTTTACTACTACTCCGAATCGTGATGCAGTGTATAAATGTATCCTAAGGCCTCTGGATCAGTGTACAAACAACGGGCTGGATGAAAGATATTTCAATCTTTGGGCGGCAAGGCTTACTCGTCCAGGAAGGTGGGATGCAGTAAGGGCTGACAAGACCAAGACCGTCTACGATCCTTGCCCGGCCGGATACCGTGTACCGTCACTGGCTGATGTCGCCGGATGGGCAGGAAACAATGGCTCCGATGGTTATCACCAAAATACAGGAGCATCTGTGAATCAAATAGGCCGTGTTATCGTCGGAGCTAATTACGGTGAGCATCCGTATGTAGTACTGGAAATCGACGGAGAGAGCAAGAATGTCTATGTCCCAGTGTTACAAGGCTCTCAGGGTGGTACGTTAGCAAATACATCATCATCAGACTGGTGGAGACTTGGCGAGACTGCTTCGTGGGTTTCTACACCGACATTCTTCTCTTGTGTCTATCCTGGTTTTACGGATACAGATGTGGTACCAAATATTACATACAAGATCTATGATGGCAAGGGAAGTGATCATGTTCGAAGAACCGAAGCTTTCTACTGGTTCTATGCACGGACCAAGTATCACGGGAGTGTGCGAAACCACTGGGACACAGGTGACCAGGCATCTCATCAGATACGTTTAGGTTCCAACGCATGGATGAATGAGTCTGGAGGCAACAGGAACAATGCCGTGAACATATTCATGGTCAAGGAAAGGCCTACTGACACTTGTTCAGATGAATATCATCAGGAAACTCAAAATTAGAGCACTAAACCGACTCTATTAACGCCAGATCCGGGAAGTCTGTTTTCACTTGACTTCCCGGATCTTATTATTACTCGTATCTGCCCTTGCCCATCGCGAAGTCGCTCTGGTATCTGATCTGGTCTGCAGGAGCAAATTAGCTCGAAGGTCTCCTTTCACCTTCCTCAATCGCCTCCTCAATTGCATCCGAATTGCCACATTCCCCACATTTTGAGGTGACTTGCAAAGTCCTGAATATCAGCAGAATCGTTGCTCGAGGGGTGCCGATTTTGACCCCTCCTCGAATGCTTATCTAGGTGATTTTCAGAGTTTTGCGCGTCACCTGAATCGAGCGGCGAACCATCAGAATTAACTGAATATTTTGGGAATCACCAGATTGCGCGTCACCGAGCCGCCTTCCTTCGAAACAAAGTTTATCCGGACCGTATCAGCATCCTATGAAACGTGGTGAGACATGTGTGCCACGGAATGGACCACATGGCGCCGCGGAGGAGGAGAGGACGTGATGTGAAATGTGCTTACAGGAGGTGTGCCAGGAGGTGGACCGGATGGTTCAGTAAAGGTGGTTGGGGTGGGCAAGGTCCAAAAGAAGTGGCGTGACCTTGCCCGGAAGTGGTTATCCTTCGTTCTTGACCAGGGGGATGTCGAAGATGTCGCCGTCGGAGGCGGCGTAGCTCTCCGGAAAGATGGTCCGGCACTCGGCCTGGTAGTCGGAGATTTCCTGATGGCGGGAAGAATAGTGACCGATGACAAGCTTTCCTACACCGGCCTCAAGTGCACACCTTGCTGCCTGCAGAGTCGTGGAATGGTGACGCTGGGCAGCCATGTCGGCAAGCTCTTCAAGATAGGTAGCCTCGTGGTAGAGGATATCTACTCCCCTGACCCAGGAAGCCTCTTCGGGGAATGGAGCCGTGTCGGAGCAGTAGGCATATGAACGTGGTACGAACGGCTTGTAGCCAAGTTCCTCCAATGGAAGGGTGAGGAAAGTCCCGTCAGGCAATCCGCGCACCACATCCTCTCCCCTCTTGACAGCACCTATCTCGGCAAGCGAGAGCCCATATTCAGAAATCTTCCACTTCTTCACGTTGTACTGAGGCTCCTTCTCCCGGAAAAGGAAGCCGAAGGTCTCGATGCCGTGATTCAGCGGGAAAGCGGAAACTGACAACGACTTCGTCTCATAAACCACCTCCGGGCCTTTCATTGTCAAAGGAATATGCCTGATCTCGAAACCGATTCCCTCTCCGTAATATGAAAGGAAGAACTTCAGCAGGGGGCCGAAGGCCGGCGGAGCGTATATATTCAGGGGCTGAGGCCTGGCAAACATCCCCATAGTGGAGAGAAGTCCGTATATTCCGAAAACGTGGTCGCCGTGGATGTGGGAGATGAAGATCGAATCGATCCTCATCAGATGGATGTGGGACTGCTGGAGACGTGTCTGCACGCCTTCTCCACAATCAATCAAAAACGAGCGCCCGTGTACCGAAAGTACCTGGGCGCTCTGGAATCTTCCGGTAGAGGGCTTGGCCGAAGCGGTGCCCAGAACCGTCAAAGTGAAATCCATAAAGTATTATTCACCTTTTTCGAGTTTCTCCTTGAGAGCTGCGAGAGCATCGATGTCACCGAGGGTGGTCTTCTCCAGGTTGGAGCTGATCTTCTTGACAGCCCTCTTGGTTGCACCGGCCTCAGCTGCTGCTTTCTCCATCTTGGCCTCCGAGTAGGTCCTCAGGTGGGAAAGGAGGATCCTGCGGGTGCTCCTGCGGAGCTCGACAACCTTGAATGGAAGAGTCTCGCCAGCGATTGCAGGCTTACCGTCTTCCTTGATGAGGTCGCGGCTGAATGCGAAGCCTTCGTCTTCGCCCTCGAGCTTGATGTTGGCGCCCTTGTCGGTAAGGGAAGTGATAGTACCTTCTACGGTTGAGCCGACAGGGTACTTCTCTTCGATAGCATCCCAAGGGTTAGGGGTGAGCTGCTTGTGGCCAAGGCTGAGCTTGTGGTTAGCCTCGTCGAAGTCAAGGATCATCACATCGATCTCCTCACCTGGAGTAACGAGCTCTGAAGGATGCTTGATCTTGTTCCAGGAAAGGTCACTGATGTGGATGAGACCCTCAACGCCGTCTTCCGGCTCTGCGAATACACCGAAGTTGGTGATGTTGCGGACGACTGCCTTGTGGACAGAGCCTACAGGGTACTTATCGCGGATGCTCTCCCAAGGGTTAGGAGTGAGCTGCTTCAGACCGAGGGACATCTTCCTGTTCTCACGGTCGATGGAAAGGACCTGAGCCTCGACTTCATCACCGACCTTCAGGAATTCCTGGGCGCTGTGGAGCCTTGGAGACCAGGACATCTCGGAAACGTGGATGAGACCCTCTACACCTGGCTCGATCTCGACGAAGGCGCCGTAGTCAGCGATGAGGACTACCTTACCCTTGACGGTGTCACCGACCTTGATGTTCTGGTCGAGGTTGTCCCATGGATGTGGAGTAAGCTGCTTGTAACCAAGGGCGATCCTCTTCTGCTGAGGGTCGAATTCCTTGACGACGACCTTGATCTTCTGGTCAAGGGAGACGACTTCCTCTGGGTTGTCGATCCTGCCCCAAGACAGATCGGTGATGTGGATGAGACCGTCAACACCGCCGAGGTCGACGAATACACCGTAGTTGGTGATGTTCTTGACAGTTCCTTCAAGGATCTGTCCCTTCTCGAGCTTGCTGATGAGCTCAGCCCTACGCTGCTCCTGCTCTGCCTCGAGGAGGGCCTTGTGGGAAACGACGACGTTACGGAACTCCTGGTTGATCTTTACGATCTTGAAGTCCATGGTCTGGTTGACATATGCATCATAGTCGCGGATAGGCTTGATGTCGATCTGGGAACCAGGAAGGAATGCCTCGATTCCGAATACGTCGACGATCATGCCGCCCTTGGTGCGGGTCTTGATGAAGCCCTTGACGATCTCGTCGTTGTTGCAAGCCTCATTGACGCGGTCCCAAGACTTGAGGGCGCGAGCCTTCTTGTGGGAAAGGATCAGCTGACCCTTCCTGTCCTCTGCGGACTCTACATAGACCTCAACTTTGTCACCAACCTTGAGGTCTGGGTTATAACGGAACTCAGGAGCCGGGATGACACCCTCGCTCTTGTAACCTATATTGACGATAACTTCTCTCTTGTTGATGCCGGTGACTGTTCCTTCCACAACCTCGTTCTCGACGATCTTGGAAAGGGTCTGGTCATAAGCCTCTTCAATTTCTTTCTTGTCTGCTTTTCCGTAGATTTCGGAGCTTCCCTCGAAGGCTTCCCAATCGAAGTCCTGAGGAGCGACTGAAGCGTTGAGAAATTTTTCTTCTGCCATAATAATAAAAAAGATAACTAGTTGTTTAACAATATTTTCTGTGCCCTACCGGACACGCCTTGGCGGCGTAGCCGGTCAAAAGGCTCGCAAAATTAGAGAAAAATATCTGATTTACAATGAGTAAATAAGAAAAAAATCAGAGCATTTTCTTCCTGCGGAAGATGTACAGGACTACACCCACAGTCAGAAGCATCACACCCAGAAGGAGGAGCCAGGCCCACCACTTGTCCATGAGCGGAAGAGGGACGTTCATTCCGTAGAAACTGGCTACCAGTGTAGGAGGCATCAGAAGCACGGACACGAGGGTGAATATCTTCATGATGTTGTTCTGCTCCAGGTTGATAAGACCTACCACGGTCTCCTGGAGATATTCCAGCCTCTCGAAACTGAAGTCCGCGTGGTTGATCAGGGATGTGATGTCCTGGTGGATGACACTGAAGCGCGCCTGAAGCTCACGAGGATACTTGTCACTCTTGAGCATATTGGAAATGAGGCGCTGCTTATCAACGATGTTCTCGCGGACGAGCATGGTGTTCTCCTGCAACTGGTTTATGTCCAGGAGGAAATCCTCGTTGATGTCTTCCTGCTGGTTGATGCGCTTGCTGTACTGGGCGATCTCCTTGGACATCAACTCGATCATGTCCGCATCCAAGTCGACTCGCTGGTCCATGATGCTTGCGAACACTGTGTAACCACTTGCATAAAGCTGAGGCATGGCGATGATCTTCCTCTGCAGTTCGGTAAAGGAACGGAGAGGAACGTCACGCAGGGTGGTGAGGATATTCCCGACAAAGGTGAAGGAAACAGCCTCCATCGTATAGTCCTCAGGGCCCGGCATCAGGAAGTTGGTGTTGGCGAAAATTGCTTTTTCATTCTCCGAGAAACGGGAAGAACTCTCGATCTCCTCTGCCTGCGCACGGCTCTGTATTTCGACTCCCAGGAATTCATCCACGGTGTGCTTCTCGTCTCCTGAAGGAGAGAGAATATCAATCCAGAGGACATCGTCCCTATTCATCTTGGAAAGCTCCGTTTCAGACTGTGACACCGACAGTTTGCCGTTCTGTCTAAAGAAAATCGCAATCATACTCTTCCTGTTTTTCCCGGCACATTCGTCGGAAGGGTTATACTTTATGCAGTTGACATGACGGAAAAGTCAACTTGCAAAAGTAGGAATAATTTCGCAAAAGATTGTCAGATAATAGGAAAAATCGTTCAGAATATGCCTGCAAGGATGCAGATTCCTATTCCGATCAGCACAATTCCGCCGATGATTTCCGCCGAACGGCCGAAACGGCGGCCGATCCTGGCCCCACCGAATACACCGACCGAAACTACTGCCGTGGTAACCAGGAACAAGGATATCACGTTAGCTGCCATGACATTCCCGGAAGTTCCACACATGGAGAGGCTGACACCTACGGCGAAGGCATCCAGGCTTGTCGCAAGCGCTCCTATAAGGATATTCTTGAATCTGCCCAGATCGATCACGCGTTCTTCTCCCTTCATGGCTTCCAAGATCATCGAACCTCCCACATAAAGAAGGAGCAGGAAACCGATTACATCAGCAACCTTGTGCAGATAGCCGACGAAAATGTCTCCGAAAAACCAGCCCAGGAGCAAAAGTACAATATGGACTAAGCTGAATATCAGCGCAATGGGAAGCACTTCCTTCCATGAAACCCTTTTCAGGCTGATGCTGGAGCAAGTGGCCACAGCGAAGCAATCGGTACAGAGGGAAAGCGCCAGGATTATTGATTCAAGGATCCACATCTCTCTCAGGGTTTGAACTGCTGGCGGTTGACGATGGAGCGGCCAAGGGTGAGTTCGTCCGCATATTCAAGGTCGTCCCCGAAGCCTAGTCCGCGAGCGAGGGAGGAGACCTTGACTCCGTAACCGGAGATGAGACGGTAGATGTAGAATGAGGTGGTCTCCCCTTCCACGTCACCGCTCAAGGCCAGGATGACTTCGATTTCTCCAGGAGCCGTTTCCCCTGACGTTGCCATGGCTTTGATCCTTTCGGCAAGGGCAGCTACGGTGATATCGGATGGACCCACCCCTGCGATCGGGGAAATGATGCCTCCAAGGACATGGTAAAGTCCGTGATACTGCCCGGTATTCTCGATGCTCATGACGTCCCTGACATTCTCAACGATGCAGACCGTCTTCCGGTCGCGGGTCCTGTCGGAGCATATCGGGCAGATGTCCTCGTCGGAAATCATGCTGCATTCCCGGCAATACTTAGCCTCGTCCCTCAGGCGGACGATGGATTCCGCGAAATGATGGACGTTCTCCTCGGGTTGCCTCAAGAGGTGCAGAGCCAGTCTCAGCGCACTACGCTTCCCAACCCCGGGCAGCGAGCCGATGGCCTGCACGGCGTTTTCAAGAAGTTTGGAAGGATATTTCTCAGGAACGTTCATTACAATGGTTGCAAATGTACAGAAAAAAAACTAATCATGGTAGCGTACCAGCCCTTCCATCGTAGACGGGATGATGGTCTTGAATTCAATCCCATATTCACTGGCCACCTTCTGCAGGATATCCTTGTACGCAAAGCCGAATCCGCCGACCACCCCGACAGGATGGCGGGCGATGTCATATTGCTTGAGAACCCTTTCGAAAAAATCACGGAAATTACTGTCCGCCAGTGATTTGACATATTCAGAGGAAGAATATCTCTCCATGATCCACGGGGCAAAGGCTCCGAGATACTTCGAAGGGGCTTCTCCCCTGTAAACGTTCGCGACCACTGTCATGTAGTCCACCTGGAAAGTCTCAGAGAAATCATAGGCAAGAGGCTCCGGAACCAGTCCTTTGAGAAAATCCGACATGAAAAGCCTGCCGAGACGAGCAGCGCCGCCTTCATCGCCAAGTATGAAGCCTCCGGACCGGACGTTCCTGACGACTTTCTCCCCATCGAAGAGACAGCTGTTCGAACCGGTGCCTATGATGGCCGCAATCCCGGGCTCATGGCCGCAGGCCGCCCTCGCAGCCCCCAGCAGATCGGAAGCGTATTCGACCGAGGCAGCCGGGAATCTCGCTTCAAGGATCCTGTCGAGGCATTTTGCTACGGACGGGACCCTTTCCCCTTCAGCCGCGATAAGGCCTGCTGCATAGAAATGAATATCATCAAATCCTCCTGCGAATCCCTTGTTCTCGAGATCCGCAATCGCCTGCCTGACAGTCGCTTCCACCGCATCTTCCGGCATCGTGGCGAGATTGATACCGCCGGTCTTTACAAGCACCGGACTTCGTCCGGCACCATAAGCGCACCATTCGGTCTTGGTCGCACCGCTATCTATGATAAGTGTCATCTGATAACCCTCTTTTGATTGATGCAAATATAATCAAAGAACGGCAGATTCTTGGAAATGCGGGGATTTTGGAGTAATTTCGAAAAATCGATTGTAATCACATCAAGAATGAAAACACTATTCTTCAGAACCATTGCCACTCTGGCCGCATTGACATTGACCCTGTCCACTTTTGCACAGCTTCCTTTCCAGGACAAGACCCTGAGTCCGGAACAAAGGGCTGAAGACATCGTAGGACGGCTTACACTTGAAGAAAAGGCCGCCCTTCTGCGGTATGACTCTCCTGCCGTGGAAAGGCTGGGGATTCCGGCCTACAACTGGTGGAACGAGGCATTGCATGGTGTCGCACGCAACGGGAATGCCACTGTCTATCCGATGCCGGTAGCGATGGCATCCACGTTCGACCCGGAACTTATAGAGGAGGTGTTCACTTCTGTCAGTGATGAAGCCAGGGTGAAGTACAGGCTCGCCAGGACTATCGAGAACCCGGAGAATTTCTGGTACAAGGGCCTCACTTTCTGGACTCCGAACATCAACATTTTCAGGGATCCGAGGTGGGGACGCGGCATGGAGACCTATGGAGAGGATCCGTACCTGACCGGTCAGCTTGGAATGGCGGTCGTAAGAGGTCTCCAGGGAGAAAGGGAAGACGGGAATATGAAGGCTCAGGCGTGTGCAAAGCACTTCGCAGTACACTCCGGGCCGGAATCCACGAGGCACAGCTTCGACGTAAGTGTCTCCGAAAGAGATCTCCGGGAGACCTATCTGCCTGCCTTCAAGGACCTCGTGGTCAAGGCCAAGGTGGATGAAGTGATGTTCGCCTACAACCGCTTCGAGGGTTACCCATGCGGTGCAAGCGAAAGGCTGCTCAAGGACATCCTGAGGGAGGAATGGGGCTTCCAAGGAATTATCGTGAGCGATTGCTGGGCGGTGAGCGATTTCTTCAACGGGCACGGCTGGTCAGCCAATCCGGTCGAGGCTATAGCAGCTGCAATAAACGCCGGGATGGACCTGGAATGCGGAGCCTTGACTCCTCTCGCCGTAAAGGCTGTAAAGGAAGGCCTGCTGGATGAGGCTACCATAGATGCAAGGCTCAAGAAATTGTTCACAGTAAGGTTCGCACTTGGAGAAATGGATTTCGAGTCCCCGTGGGACAATATTCCAGAAGAAAGCCTATGCTCGGAAGAGCATTCGGCGCAGGCTTTGGATGTAGCTCGAAAGAGCATCGTACTGCTTCAGAATGACGGGACACTCCCGCTGAAAAAGGGAGCCAGGATAGGCCTCGTGGGCCCGAACGCGGCAGATTCGGTCATGATGTGGGGCAACTACAACGGATTCCCTCTCCGCACTGTCACCTTGCTGGATGCCATGAAAGCCAGGATTCCTGATTTGAAATATGTAAAGGGCTGTCCGCATGTGGAGGAGTTGGATTCTGTCGCAACCGACATCGACTCCGTGGTCAAGGAATTCGACGAATGTGACATCGTGGTATTTGCCAGCGGAATCTCTCCATCCCTGGAAGGAGAGGAGATGAAGGTAAAGATTCCCGGATTCGCCGGAGGAGACAGGACTTCAATTGAGCTGCCGGCCATTCAGAAGCAGTTGGTAGCTGCTCTTGCACAGGCAGGCAAGAAGGTTGTGCTGGTCAATTTCTCAGGAAGTGCCATGGCGCTCACGGATGAGTCCAAGGCCTGTAGTGCAATCCTTCAGGCATGGTACCTGGGCCAGGAAGGCGGAACCGCCATCGCGGATATTCTGTTCGGTGATTTCAATCCTTGCGGCAAACTGCCAGTCACATTCTACGCAGACGATTCCCAGCTGCCTGACTTTGACAACTACGACATGGCTGGAAGGACCTACCGCTACTTCACCGGTTCACCTCTCTATCCGTTCGGGCACGGCCTGGGATATTCCGAGTTCAAGTACCGTAAGCCTAAAGTGAAGACCATCGACGACCGCAAGGCTATCGTCCTGAAAATAAAGAATAAGGGACGGATGGACGGAGATGAGATCGTCCAGGTGTATGTCAGCCGTCCGGACGACAAGGAAGGTCCGGTCAAGACACTCAAGGCTTTCAAGAGGGTTTCACTCAAGGCCGGAAGGTCAGTCAAGGTCACTATTCCACTGGATGAAGATACTTTCACATGGTGGAATCCTGAAAGCGGCAGGATGGAATACCGAGAGGGAGAATACGAACTCCACATCGGGGGGTCTTCCGATGCAAAGGCTCAGAAGACCTTGAAGGTAAAAATCTAGGAATCAGTTATTTCCTAACGCAGGGCTTTCTTCAGGACGGGCAGGATGTGGTCGGTATAGCGCATCATGCCAAGGTCGGTGAAGTGCACTCCGTCCACGGTAGCTTCGCCGTCGTCCCCTATCATTCCCTCCGTTGAGAGGTAATATATCTTCTTTTCCCCGGCTTTCTTCAATTTCTTGAAGAGCGCCTTCTGGGCGGCGTTCCTTGAAAGGACCTCCTCGCGTATCCTGTTGTCAAACCTGGAATGAGGATAGGTAGGGTCCTCCACGAATATCACCGGAACCTTGGGATACTTGTCCCTCAGAATCCGGAAGAAGGTCTCCCCCTTCTCTTCGATCAGGTCAGCCCCGGAATTAGGGACGTAATCCAGCACGAACACTGCAGGATTCTCGACCCGGGTCATCAACTCGGCGATTTCATAGTCCAGCTTGGCATTGCCGCTGAATCCCAGATTGATGACTTCCCTGTCCAGTTTGCGCCCGATTATGGCCGTGAAAGCCATTCCCGGACGGTTGGCGCAGCCTCCCTGGAGGATACTGGAGCCATACATGACTATCGGATTGCCGGACTTCGGGCTCTGAACTGCAGGTCCCTCGTACACGGAGCCTTCGTCAAAACCTATTTCAAGGCTCTCCATATTCGTGTACAGAGGAAGGTAGAGCATATACTCCCGCATCACCGGATCCATGTCTTTCACAAGTTGCTTGGTCCTGACTTCGGTCTCCTTCCAAAGGAATCCGCTGCCGGCGAAACGCCATCCGTCCTTCTCAGTAAGGATGTATAGGTCCACCCCATTGTCGCCGACGTCAGTCATGTGAGCCATGTGATGCTTCTTCGGCTTCCAGCGTGCCGTGATTACGGTGGAATTGGAGCGGAAACGAATATACAGTCCCGCAGAATTCCGGCCTAGGCTCCAGAGGGACTCGCGCGAAACATCCTTGTAGGCCAGAGGAAGACGCTCGTAGCGTCCCGATGTGTTCTCGATGGCCTTCCCAAAGAGCGGAAATTCAGATGCGTCCACGAATACAGTGCCTTTCTCCTGGGCTGAGGCACAGACGGCTGCCAGGAAGAAGGCAGCTGCCGCAATGATATTCTTGAATATATTCATACTACTTAAACTTTTACGCGACGAATTTTCCTCTCTTGAACCAGCGGTAGAGGCCGTAGGAAGATGCTATGACATAGGCAGCGTAAAGGATTGTGAGCCACACCTTTCCGGCCATTGAGCACATTACCACCAGGACTGTATCTCCTATAATCCAAAGGATCCAGTGGTATGGGATCGACCTGGCAAGCCAGAACATAGCCACGACGCAGAGAGAGGTCGAGAGTGCATCCAGGACCGGGTTGCTGTCGTGGAGAATGGTGAGGAGCCAGATGAGAAGGCCTGTTCCGACCAGGAATACCACCAGGCTCCAGAGTCCGGTCTTGAGTGTAAGATGAGTCAAATGAATATCCTCCCCTGCGGCCTTGTCTCCGGCATTCAAGGCCTGGCTGTCTTTCTTCCATTGATACAGACCCCAGAAAGCCATCACCACATAATAGATGTTCAGGCCCATGTTGGCCCAGTTGCTCTCCAGGTAGAACTGTATTGCGCATGCTGTGCTGGTCACCATTCCGAAATACCACATCTCATTCTTCTGCAGCACTTCGCAGATCATGTATGGGATACCCAAGACAAGAGCTATGATCTCGATTATCTGTACTATGTCCATGATCGATTATTTGTTGTTATGCAAAATAAGCAAAAAACCCGGAATGAAACAATAAGGAGACCGGTTGAAAGCCGGCCTCCTTGAATTGTCAGTGAATGGGAAGAGGTTATTCTGCCTTTCCGTCGGAACCGAGAACGTTCACGATCTTGTGGATATAGAGCTTCTTCATCTCGTCACGGGCAGGTCCCAGATACTTCCTAGGGTCGAATTCGCCCGGTTTCTCATTGAATACCTTGCGGATGGCTGCAGTCATGGCAAGACGGGAATCGGAATCGATGTTGATCTTGCAGACTGCGCTCTTGGAAGCCTCACGGAGCTGCTCCTCAGGGATACCTACTGCATCAGGAAGCTTGCCACCGTTGGCGTTGATGATGTCCACATATTCCTGTGGAACGGAAGAAGAGCCATGGAGCACGATTGGGAATCCAGGGAGCTTCTTCTCGATCTCGTGAAGGACGTCGAATGCGAGTGGCGGAGGGACGAGACGGCCGGTCTTAGGGTCCCTGGTGCACTGCTCAGGTTTGAACTTGTAAGCACCGTGTGATGTTCCGATGGAGATTGCGAGAGAGTCGCAGCCGGTACGGGTAGCGAAGTCAATGACCTCCTCCGGCTTGGTGTAATGGGATTTCTCTGCGGAAACCTCATCCTCGACACCTGCAAGGACACCGAGTTCAGCCTCGACGGTGACATCGTACTGGTGAGCATATTCGACAACCTTCCTGGTGAGAGCGATGTTGTCCTCGTAAGGGAGGGAGGATGCATCGATCATGACTGAAGAGAAGCCCATGTCGACGCAGCTCTTGCAGAGCTCGAAGGAATCACCGTGGTCGAGATGCAGGCAGATCTGAGGATGCTCCCATCCGAGTTCCTTTGCATATTCAACAGCACCCTGTGCCATGTAACGAAGGAGGGTTTGGTTGGCATAGTTGCGCGCGCCCTTTGAAACCTGGAGGATGACAGGAGACTTTGTCTCGGCAGCAGCCTGGATGATGGCCTGGAGCTGCTCCATGTTGTTGAAATTGAATGCAGGGATGGCATAACCGCCTGCTACGGCTTTTGCGAACATTTCTCTGGTGTTCACAAGACCCAGTTCTTTGAATGAAACCATAATATTAATTTGAATATTTAGAAACTATTAAATTCGTTTCGGGGAACACTTGCTTCAAATGCCGTGCAAATTTAGCTTTTTTCGTCAAAAAAAAGAAGCCTATTCCAGCAATGAAACATATTTACGCTTCACAACGCCCCTGCGGCCTGTTTCGATGATGAAAGGAAGGCCGGAAAGGTCGAAGGTATCAAGGAGTTTGCGGGCCGAGACCGGATCCGATTCAGACATGGCGTCCATATTCACCTCGAAAAATCTGTAACCTGAAAGTATGGCGGCCTCAACCTCCATGGCACACACAGGGCAGCCTTCGGTGTGGAAGAGGAGATAGCCTCCCTTCCGGCGGAACTTGTTCCACCCTTTGATGGACGACATCTTCGGAATACGCGATCCCTCAGGGGTCCTGGAAAGCAGGTCATCCAACATCCGTGCAAGCCCTACGACCTTGAGCGTGTCGTCAGCAGTATTCCAAATCCCAGGTCTTCCAAGGATATATTCTCCGATGAACTCCTTGGCACCAGCCATGTGGATTTCGTCGCGTTTGGGCACGAGATAATACAGCAGGTCACCCTCCAAGTGCTTGAACATCAATGTATCTCCTTTATCCAAAGTCTTCTGCTGGAGCATTGCGGCCGTCTCAAGTATATCTCCCGGCTTCAAGTCTTCTCCGTAAGTAGAAAGGAGGTTGTCGAACAAGGAGGAAGAAGTCTCGCTGCCATAGGTGTAGTCTTCCCGGGATATCAGGATGTCCAGGACCTGTGCCAGTGCATCCGAATCCAAACCCCGGCCTACGATCTTGCCGCTGCGGTCCAGAAGGAAAACCCGCGGAGTCTGGAGGACTCCGTATTTCATCTGATAGTCCGAATGGACTTCGGGATCCCATACATGGATCACCCTGGTTGCCTCAGCCCTTAGATTGAAGCGGTCGGCGCGCCAGGACTCCCATTCCGACTGGTTGACTCCGGTGCAGAATGCATACACGTCAATAGGATAGTCCTTGGCATTGAGCTTGCTCCGCAACAGGATGGTCTCCATCTTGCATTTGGCACAGTCGGTGTCATAGAAGAACAACACCCTATAGCGCCTTCCAGGCCCCCCAATGCGTATTGTATCGCCCTGTGGATCAAGAGCTTCCAGCAAAGGAGCCTGCATCCCGAGCAGGGACTGCCTGTTGAAGTCAGCGAATATCCTCGCATCCAGCAACTCCATCTCGGAACGCATCTCAGCCTTGCCTGTCGAGAACCAAGAGTCAGTAACGTGGATAGCCACGGCCTCATCCCCCATCACCGGAGAATTGAAGTAATGGTCATAGACCTTCTGCGCGATATATGAGCGGACATCGTCGCTCTTGGCAGACTCGATCAAGATGTCACATTCCCGGGCCTTCACTTCAAGAGGCTCCGCTTCAAGGGTCTTGAAATACTCCTCCAAGCGGGTATCCAGAGCTTTCAGAGAAGTTGAATCAATCTGGGCTGACATCCAGGCCGGAAAGGCCAGGAACAGAACAACGGCAATGAATATGGACTTCAGGCGTCTCATTCCACTTCAGGAAGGACAACCCCTTCCGGAATAAACTGCGAAAGGTCTCCGTGATGACTCACGACATCCCTGACAGCTGAGGAAGATATGTGGGAATATTCCTGGGCGGTAGGGATGATGATGGTGTCGATCTCAGGGGCGAGATGGCGGTTCGCATCGGCTATGGCCTGCTCGTTGTCGAAATCGGTCATGTTCCGGACTCCCCTGACAATGTGGCGGATACCTAGTTCCCGGCAGATGTCGATGGTGAGTCCGTCGTAGTGGGTGATCCTGACGCCTTCCAAGCCCTTGGTGGCTTGGCGGATGATGTCTTCGCGCTGCTCCATTGTGAAGAAACCGCGCTTGGCCTGGTTGACACCCACCGCCACCACGACTTCATCGAATATGGTCAAAGCCCTGGTGAGGATGTTCAAGTGGCCTGAGGTAAACGGGTCGAAGGACCCTGGGAATAATGCTATGTTTTTCATTTCTTATAATTGCCAGTCAATCGGTGATTTACCCTCCGACAAAAGGATTTCGTTGGTCCTGGAGAAGTGGCGGCAGCCGAAGAAGGCTCCGCGGGCAAGAGGAGAAGGGTGGGCAGCTTCCAGGACATAGTGCCTGGAGGTGTCGATCAATTCCTTCTTGCTGCGTGCGAAATTACCCCAGAGCAGGAACACGATTCCGCTGCGGTTGGCGGAGAGGTAGCTTATCACTGCGTCAGTGAATTGCTCCCAGCCTATCTTGCTGTGCGAGGCCGCCATACCTGATTCCACGGTCAGGATGGAGTTCAGCAGGAGGACTCCTTGCCTTGCCCAGCTTTCCAGGTTCGTCCGCCCGCTCATCCGTATCCCAAGGTCATCTTCAATCTCCTTGAATATGTTCTTGAGCGACGGTGGAGCCGGAACTCCGTCAGGTACCGAAAAACTCAGGCCCATGGCTTGCCCGTACCCGTGGTAAGGATCCTGTCCGAGGATGACCGCCTTAACTTGGTCAACGGGAGTGAGACGGAAAGCCTTGAATATCTCCCCTCCAGGAGGAAATATCGTCTTGCCTGCTGCCTTTTCCTGATGCAAGTACCGGGCTAGGGCCGCGAAATAAGGCTTGTCGAACTCCCCTTGAAGCGCCTGCTTCCAACTTTCTTCTATCTTGACTTCCATGTATCAAAAAACCTGTCACAAAGTCATGCGGCAGGTTGTAAATATAAGAATATTATTGGAATATATAGTCTATCACCTCGTCGATGGTCTTGACATAGTGGAAAGCAAGGCCTTCGATGTAAACCGGCTTGATGTCTTCTATGTCCTTACGGTTGTCCTCTGAGATCACGATCTCAGTGACACCGGCACGTTTCGCGGCCAGGATCTTTTCCTTGATTCCGCCCACCGGAAGCACCCTGCCACGGAGGGTCATCTCACCTGTCATGGCAATGCCCTTCTTGACAGCCTGCCTCCTGAAGGCTGAGACCATCGAACTTACCATGGTGATTCCGGCTGATGGTCCATCCTTAGGAACGGCGCCTTCAGGCACGTGGACGTGGATGTCCTTCTTGGCGAAGTCCTCGGAAGTCATCTTGGCCAGCTGAGGATGTGCCTTGATGTACTGGTAGGCTATGGTAGCCGATTCCTTCATGACATCTCCGAGGTTGCCCGTCATCGTCATTACACCCTTGCCGTCGCTGACTGAACTTTCCACAAACAAGATTTCGCCTCCAAGTTGCGTCCAGGCCAGTCCGGTGACGACTCCCGGTGCTTCATTTCCCTTCTGGAGGTCATGGAAACTGGTCGGCAGGCCGAGATATTCCTTGAGATGCTCCTTCTTTATAACGGTAGGATACTCCTGCTCGAGGGCGATCTTCTTGGCCGTAACACGGGCAATCTTCGCTATCTGTTTTTCAAGACCGCGGACTCCTGACTCGTGGGTATATTCGTCGATGATCTTCTCCATGGCTGCCTTGTCGATCCTGAGTCCTTTCTTGCCGATACCATGCTCCTGAAGTTGCTTAGGCACCAGGTAGCGCTTTGCGATCTCCATCTTTTCCTCGGCAAGGTAGCCTGTGACGTTGATCATCTCCATCCTGTCCAGCAGGGCCGACTGTACCGTCGAAACTGTATTGGCAGTGGTGATGAACAGGACATTCGACAGGTCGTAATCAATGTCCAGGTAATTGTCGTGGAATGCCACATTCTGCTCTGGGTCAAGTATTTCCAGAAGAGCCGAAGAAGGATCTCCCTTGTAGTCGCTACCCACCTTGTCGATCTCGTCCAGGACTATGACCGGGTTCGAAGTACCAGCTCTCTGGATACCGCTGAGGATACGCCCCGGAAGGGCTCCCACATAAGTCTTGCGGTGTCCCCTGAGTTCCGCCTCATCGTGCATGCCGCCGAGGGCTATGCGGACATATTTCCGGCCCAAGGCCCTTGCAATGGACTTGCCCAGGCTGGTCTTGCCGACTCCCGGAGGGCCGTAGAGGCAGAGGATCGGAGATTTCATGTTGCCCTTGAGCTTGAGGACTGCAAGATATTCGATGATCCTGTCCTTTACGGTTTCAAGTCCGTAATGGTCGTTGTCCAGGACCTTCTGGGCATGCTTCAGGTCCAGATTGTCCTTGGACATCTCTCCCCATGGCAGGTCCAGCATGAATTCTATGTAGTTGTACTGGATGCTGTAGTCAGGAGAAGACGGGTTGTATTTCTCGAGTTTCGAGAGTTCCTTCTCGAACTGGGCGGCCACGGTTTCAGGCCACTTCTTGGCCTTGGCCCTCTGGCGGAACTTCTCGAATTCCTCCTCGTCGTCCATTCCGAGTTCTTCCTGGATGGTACGGAGCTGGTTGTTGAGGTAGTATTCCCTCTGCTGCTGGTCGATGTCGTTCTTGACCTTCTGGTTGATCTCCTGCTTTATCTTCAGGAGCTGGGTCTGGGTGTCAAGGGCTGTCAGAAGCTTCATGGACCGGACTTTCAAGTCGTCATAGCTCAACAGCTCCACCTTGTCATGGAAATTCTCGATCTCGATGGTGGTCGCGATGAAATTCACCAGGAAGGCGAAATTGTCGATGGATTTGAGGGCCCCGACAGCTTCCTTCGGCGCAAATGATGAGGATCTGATGATAGTCGCAGCCTTTTCCTTCAATGACTCCGCAATCATCTTTGTGCTGTTGTCATCCTGTGGGACAATATCATCCACATAAGTGACGGCAGCAGTAATGTACGGGGAATATGACAGCACGGCTCCGAGACGTATCCTCTTGACTCCCTGGAGGATAGCCGTAATGGTTCCGTCCGGCATCTCAAGTACTTTCATGATCTTGGCCACGGTACCGAAGTCGAACAGGTCAGACCTGCGCGGATCCTCGATAGCTATGTCGCTCTGAGGGACTGCACCGATGAAGGCGTCGCGCTTCTCCGCGTCCTTGATAAGGGCGATGGATTTTTCACGGCCGATAGTAACCGGGAAAACCATGTTCGGAAAAAGAACGGCATTCCTGAGAGCCAGGATCGGCAGACTGTCAGGAAGGTCGGCCGGATCCACCTTGATTTCCGATTCTCCCTGCATGACAGGGATTATGTTGACCTCCGCACCTGCGGGGAACATCAAATCTTTGATATTGTCAGTATTCATATTATTCCTTGAATATGTGAACGCACCCCTTGTCTGACAAATTGTCAGAATATGCCTTATTTGGGCTGCGAAAGGAGATATGGTCAATCACCGTGCCATAAAAAAGCGGAAAAGAATTTTCCATACATCTTTGAATATTAAAAAAATAAGACTATTTTTGCATCCCCGAACGAACGACGGGACTAAAGTATATCCTTTTAATATTAATAATATCATGACAAAGGCAGAAATCGTAAATGAGGTTGCGAAGTCAACCGGTATCGAGAAAATCGCAGTTCAGTCTGTTATCGAGGCTTTCATGGACACCGTCAAGGGATCAGTAATCAGGAAGGAACCTGTCTATCTTCGTGGTTTCGGAAGCTTCATTATCAAGCACAGGGCTAAGAAGGCTGCTCGCAATATCACCAAGAAGACTACGATGACCATTCCTGCACATGACATCCCTGCCTTCAAGCCGGCAAAGGTTTTCGTCAACGCAGTAAAGGAAGAGAAATAATCAAAATCAAATCACTATGCCAAGCGGTAAAAAGAGAAAGAGACATAAGATGTCGACGCACAAGCGTAAAAAGCGCTTGCGCAAGAACAGACACAAGAAGAAGTAAGTCCTCTGTGTCTGACATTTTAGCAGAATGCTAGAAGAAAGAGGCTGAACGGGAGATCCGGACAGCCTTTTTTCAATAAAGTACAAAATGGAACCTGAGAAATCCGAAAAAGATCTGATCGTCGATGTGACATCGCAGGATGTCAACATCGCGCTGATGGAAAACCATCGGCTGATCGAATTGAACAAGGAGTCCAGCAAGGGGCACGGTTTTTCCGTCGGAGACGTTTATCTCGGCAAGGTCAAGAAGATCTTACCTGCGCTCAATGCTGCCTTCGTGGACATCGGAGACAAGAAGGAAGCTTTCGTTCATTACCTGGACCTGGGTCTGTATTTCAATGCATTCGACGAATTCGTCAGGAAGAGCAACCCGAACACCGACCTGGGGCAATTGTATTCAAAGATCAAGATAGGTCCTATCCTCGAGAAGGAGGGTCGTATCGAGAACGTGCTGAAACAAGGCCAGATGATGATCGTGCAGATTGTCAAGGAACCGATTTCTACGAAAGGGTCACGACTGACTGCGGAAATTTCATTGGCAGGACGTAACATTGTACTTATTCCCTTCGCAGAGAAGGTGAGTGTTTCCCAGAAGATTTCCTCGAAAGAGGAAAAGAGAAGGCTTGAGACCCTTGTCAGAAGCATTCTCCCTAACAACTACGGTGCGATCATCCGCACGGCAGCAGAGGGCAAGAACGCCGCCGTCCTGGTGGCTGAAGTGAAGTCCCTCATTGACAAATGGGAGGGTTCCTGGAAGAAAGTCGCCAAGTCAAAAGGCATCCAGCTGCTCTTCACGGAGTACAGCAAGACCACCACAATCCTCAGGGATCTCCTGAACGACTCGTTCTCGAACATCTATGTCAACGACGAGACCGTCTATGAGGAGACAAAGAAGTATATCTCACTGATCTCACCGGATCAGGAGAAGATCGTAAAGCTGTACGACGGGAAAGAAAGTATTTTCGACCATTTCGAGGTCACCCGGCAGATCAAGAGCTCGTTCGGCAAGGTGGTGCCGATGAAGCAAGGAGCCTACCTCGTCATCGAATCGACTGAGGCCCTGAACGTGATCGACGTCAATAGCGGTATCCGCGCCAAGACTTCGGATCAAGAGGAGAATACCTTCGAGGTCAACAAGATAGCCGCGGAAGAGATTGCCCGCCAGCTAAGGCTCAGGGATATGGGAGGAATCGTGATCGTGGATTTCATCGACATGGATTCCGGAGAGCATCGCGCAGCACTGCACAAATACATGCAGGATCTCATGGAGAACGACCGCGCGAAGCACAATGTCCTCCCGCTCACCAAATTCGGCCTGATGCAGATCACAAGGCAGAGGATCCGCCCTGCGACAGAAATCAACACCGCCGAAGTGTGCCCTGTATGCCACGGAACGGGAAAGATTTCATCGAGCGTCGTAATCGACGAGCAGATCGAACGGAACATCGCCTACTATGTCGAACATGGCAAGACGAGCCTCACGCTGAAGGTCAGCCCGATCCTGGGAGCCTATCTCAAACGGGGACAGAGCGTCCTTTCGGACAAGTCCTTCGTCGGGAAGTGGAGAAAGAAGTACAAATGCAAGATCAACATCGTGGAAGTCACAGACTTCTCGGTCCTGCAGAATGAACTGTATGACGAAAAAGGGGACAGGCTTGAAGCCTGACCCCTTTTTTTTATTCTTTACCAGTGAAGCGTTTGACGATGGTGGCGCAAAGGAGAAGCAGGAACATCAGGACTGATATCCGCCCTATGTAGTCTCCATGAAGGACGTAGAAGGTCTGTTTATCGCTGAGCCCTACCTGCCCGGAGAGTGTCTCGGGCTTCCACCAGGAACTTTGTTTCAGGATCCTACCGCCCGGGTCTATTATCGCAGAGATACCGGTATTGCCGCAACGTGCTATCCAGCGTCTGGTCTCGATTGCCCTGAGACTGGCATAGGAGAGATGCTGCCTGTATCCCGGAGTGTCTCCCCACCAAGCATCGTTTGTAATGATGGAGAGCACCTTCGCTCCTTTGCGCACATATTCGGTGCAATACTCCCCATAAACGGATTCGTAGCAGATGGCACATCCGATAGGGATTCCGTTGAAATCCAGGTTTGATGCATGACCTGTGCCTATGCAACGCCCCATCAAGCCGCCAAGCTTGTCATCTATCGGGCAGAAGAAGGCCGGATAAGGGGTCATTTCGACGCCCACGACCAGTTTGTTCTTGTGGAATATCTGTGCAGGCTTCCCTTGCTGGAGCATCAGGGCAGAATTATGAGATTCGACCCAAGTGTCCTTGCCACGCTCACGGGCCGTGTGTGATGGCTTCAGGGCGCTATGGATATATTCATAGGCAGAAGCTCCTATCAGCATTCCCGCATTCGGGCGTTCTTCCAGGAACTTGCCAAAGCGATCAAGGGTGACGCTGTAGGAAAGGTCGTTGACAATGACGTCATTGGTGAAAGTCTCGGGGCCGATCAAGAGTACAGGCCGATCCTGAGGGGCTCCGGAGAACAGGGAGAGGATCCTGTCATTCTGGTCCTGCTGGGTCATTCCTCCATGCTTGGAATAAACGTCGATGTTAGGCTGCGCAATGAAAACATCCAGGAATTCCTGAGACTCTTCGGGCCTGATGAAAAGGGAGACTGCCGGTGGAGCGATGAACAGCAAGGATGTCCCGATGATGGATGCGGCCTTGGCCTTGCCGTTGAATTCCTTCCACTTCCCGCTTCTGTTCGAGGATAGGATGCCGAAGACGGCCAGGTTCGAAGCCCAGACAAGGAGAGAGCCACCCAAGGTTCCTGTGAATTCATACCACTGGACCCAGGAAGTTGTTCTGGCAAAGGCGTTTCCGAGCACCAGCCAAGGCCAGCTTATCTGAGCCCAGGCAAGGTAATACCTTTCCCATGCAATCCAGGCAAACGCGAGGAATATGTAAGGGAGGCTGCCGCGAAGGTGCTTCTTGCTGCAACGGAACAGTTCGAAGACGACGGACATCTGCAGGGCATTGGCGAGACTTGCGAATATTCCTCCCCCGACCGTAGCGTTGCACACCCAGAATGTCGTGGCGAAGTTCCAAACGACGAAGAAAAGGTAATGCCACCAGAAGAACCGCTTGATCCCGGCTTCGGAAGCCAACTGCTCGGCAAAAAGTAGAGGGACAAAGCCTACAAGGGCCAGGAAACCGGTTCCCGGGACCAGGAAAGGCAGGCTCATGAGGCATGCCGAGAGCAACAGAAGCAGGATTATGGACATCTTCTTGGACATATTCGGCAAATATATGGAATCAGAACTTGAATTCAAAGCCGACGTTCACGACGAAACGGTTGTCATGCGGGACCTTGACTCCGTCGATCATATCATCGCGGTGAGTCATCCTCCAGATGCAGTCCACCCTCACGAAACGGAGTATGTTCGAAATGCCGAAGCCCATCTCCACATACGGGGTGTCAAGTTTCTTCATTCCTGCAGGGAACAGCATCTCCGACCCGAACCCCCTGTCTCCCGGTATTCCATTATTTTCGTCCCTGACCGTACCATAGGCAGCACGCAGAATTGCTATCTCCCTCAATTTCAACTTCTTAACCAAAGGAATCTTACCCAGGAAGAAACCTTTGAAATTATGTTCCCAGAATATGCTGGCCCAGGTATCGGAAGCGAATTCGTAGTAGTTCATGCACGCGAATGCATGACGGTGAAGGGAGTATGTGCCATTGCCTTCGTGAATCTTGAGCATCGGATAAGGTACCTCGCCGACGATGGTACCTGCCCTGAAATCGATGTCCGATTCACCGAGAGGTGGTGTCATCCACTTGTATTGGATCCGCACCTCCGGACGTAGGAAATTATAGTCATTCTGCCCGATTCCCTTCATCGAAGCCGCTATGTCAAAGGTCACGACTGGATACTTGGTGTAGACATACGACTTCTCGAACAATCCCCTGGTGACGATCTGGTCCTTGGAGAGGCGCAGTCTCAGATGGGCCTGGTTATATCCTACGGAATTATACAGGGAGCCATCCCTGTGGACCATCGGAACAAATTCATTCGAGAAGATCCGGCGGCTTTCCAGGGCTACGGTCATATTCACATCCTGCGTCCATTCATATTCGTAGGAAATGGAATAATCGTCTATCATGCTCAGTTTCCTCCCTCCCCTCTTGGTCAGGATGGAGGTCATCAGGTCTCCGTTTCCGAAGCCGAAGGATCCGGCGCCGAGCTGAAGGACATCATGCTTGTAGGATAGCGCAAGCTTCCTGGTAGGCTGATTGTTGAACTGGTATTCGAAAACTCCCCCGCCCTTGAGCGCATCGTCCTTGAACCCATAGGCCATATAGCCCATGAAACGGAACTTGCGGCTTACATTCTTTGTCGTCTTTACCCCGAGCTGGACACGCGGACCTTCCAATGCATTGAAGCTGTACAGAGAATAATAAGGACCGATTCCCAGGTACTTGAAATTGAGGAAACCCTTCGCTGCAGTGTTGACAAGGGTTTCCACCCCACGATACAGACGCAAGGTCTTTATTGTATCCACCATACTGTAGATACCCTGTTCCTTCTCGCTCAGCGGATATGGCCGGACCTCTTCCCAGAATGACTCGTCATTGTTGCCTGCATCCTTCTTGACAAGTACCGGAGTTTCATTGGTCAGCAGGTCGATCATCCCTTTATCTTCAAAAGAAGGATCGGAATAGTCTATCTGCCTTGACGCAACGAAGGAAACCATCTTGGAAGAATCCTTGAGCGGCAGTGCCATGTCGATGTATATCCTGTCCTGTTTGTAGAACCAGGTAGAGTCTTCGAGCATCTGGTTCTCGACATCCATGGAAAGAGACTTCACCCAATTGACATTTGTCCCGTTCATAAGACGACAGTGGACTTCCCTGAGAGCGAAATCGGAGGCATCTATGGACATTTCGCCATCCAGCGCCGGAGAAGACACCCATTTGGTAGGACTGAAACGGATCCTGTAGGTTTTCCTGCCATCGATCTTAAGGCTGTCGACAAGATAGTAGTCATAGAATGACATGCCGTTTTCGTGAAGAGGAGACGGGATGTCGACTTTGTAGATGTTGATGAAGTTCGAGTAGAAATTCGTCTTCAAGTACATATTGCCCGTGAACTGGGACAAAGTCTTGACCTTCTCTATGCCGGAAATCCGGCTTGCTATCATAACTTCCTTCTTCCGGGGTGGTTCGCTCGAATGATAGAACCTGGAAGTTGATTCGGATAGCATCACCGGCAGGTACGGCTGACCTGTTACCAAGGATGTATCTATGTATTCATACACGAATTTCAGGCTTTCCGGGAGAATCTTCTCGATGAATGCGCTGCGGGGATTTGAAAGGTCCAGCTCAGTCCTTGCATAGACTTCGCAATCGTACTGGGGCCTCTTCTCGGGATCGTTCTTCTCCCTGGCCTCGTAGATCTTCCTGAGAATATATTTCATGTATGGATCGCCGGGCTTCACGAAGGCTGCGCTCAACTCGGCTGACACCGGGATGAGTCTGAACGTAACCTCATTGAACCTGCGTGGCTGCACTTCCAGTTCTTGCTCGCGGTAACCGAGGTTTCTTGCAGAAAGCCTGGAGAGGGTGTCTATCCTGGTCTCCAGACTGAAATATCCGTCCTTGTCCGCCGAAACGCCCTGGGTGGTGTCCATGAAATACACTCCGGCGAAAGGGATACCTTCTCCGGTAACGGCATCAACGACACGGCCCTTTACCTTGGTCGCTTGTGCGCAAGCATCTTGCAACGAAAGGGTAAACAGCAATGCCGCTGCGACGAATAGTCCGGTAATATACCTCACTTTACCTCAATCTGTCAATCTTGAGCTGCTGGATCTTGTAGGAATTCCCGCAATTGCTCACGAATATCGTAACTTCGAACAATTCTCCTCCGGCATTGAGATACCCCAATGCGTACTTGGAATTGGACATGGATGCCGTGTGGTTGATCTTGAAAGACCTCGGAGTATGATTGTCGAAGAAGGACTTCAGGATCTGCTTCGCCTGGTTCTTGCTCGAATCATTGGTAGAAGACATGATGGTAATCTCCAGATTGTCGGCAAACCATGCGGATAGACTTTCGGCATCTCCCTGTCCAAGATATTTGGCTATTGGCACGAAAACATCATAGCCATCCCCTTGCGAAACGGCAGTGGACGACAAGCAGAAAAGCATCGCCAAGGATGCAGCGAATATCTTGACAAAGTGCTTCATAGCCGCGTATTTTGTTGCAAATACCGAGCCACTTTCGTATTTTTGCGAAGATGAATATTCGCTTGCTGAACGTAGGGAAAACGGACGTCGGGTGGGTCCGGGAAGGACTGGATCTTTATACCTCCAGGCTCTCCCACTATGTCCATTTCTCCGTGACTGAAATTCCAGAGCTTAAGAATGCTTCGGCTCTGACCAAGACCCAGGTCAAGGATAAGGAAGGCGAACTGATTCTGAAGAACATAAAAACCACCGACAGGGTCTTCCTGCTGGACGAACACGGAAAGGAATTCCGCTCCCTGGAATTCGCCCGCTGGATTGAAAACCTTACCATGGGTGGCAAAGATATTATATTCGTGACAGGCGGAGCCTTCGGTTTCTCCGAAGCGGTCTATGACAGATGCGACGGGAAAGTCTCGCTTTCAAAGATGACTTTTTCCCACCAGATGGTCAGGACGGTTTTCGCAGAGCAATTGTACCGTGCCTTCACAATAATCAAGGGAGAGCCTTACCACCACGAATGAAAGGGCGTAAGTTTGGGATAAAGGATTTATTCACTTGGGGATTCATGGCTGCTGCCTTGATTCTCCTTGGCCTTTCATTGTCAGTAAGCAGGATTCCCGTAAACACTGAACGCGAAGCTTCCAAAGCCGAGAATGCCATCGGGAAAAGGATGGCCCTCCTGGAGAAATACATCTCCAATAACTTACAGGCTGACAAGAAGGAATGGATGGGACGGTACGACCTGCCTGAGGACATGGTCATCTACCGTTACATCGACGATTCCCTGCAATCCTGGAGCAACCAGTTCCCGGTAAAGAACGACGACATAAGCAGCAGGGTCGTCTTCCAGAGATTTTCAAGGCCGAGGGAGAACATAACATCCCCTCTTGCTGAAGTCACCGAAGAAGTCTCGTTCGTCAATTACGGAGAGAAATGGTATTTGGTAAAGTCCGAGACCCTGGGGATCAGGAAAGTGATCGCAGGCCTAGAGATCATCGACCAGATGGATGATGACAATCCGCACGGGGTCAACAAGCACCTCAAACTGCGCCGGAATTACACCGTGGTCCCGCTGGCGGAAAGCGGTGGCTCCACGGTCTGCCTGGACGGAAAGCCTGTCTTCAAGGTTACATCAGACTCCCTGACTGGAAACCGGGCAGGCTCGCACTCGGCTCTGATATGGCTGGCCATTGCCTGCTTCGTGCTCGCCTCTCTCCTCCACCTCTCATCCAAGCGGACACTCAAGAGGCTGCTCAGCGTCCTTGCTGGCCTGTTCGCCGTCATGATAGCGGCATACATCTGGGGCGGGAACATCAGCAACACATCCAAGCTCTTTTCTCCTACGATCTATGCAGACGGACAGATGTTCAATTCGCTGGGCGCAGTGCTGATCGTATCTCTGATCATTATCCTGAGCATCGGCTGCCTGTTCGTGACAAGGTACGACTTGTACAGGAGGATGCTCCGGGCAAGGAAGCCGAGACTGACCATGTGGTTGTATTCGGCCGCCATTCTTCTGATATTGGTAGGGGTGGCTGCTTTCATACATCTGACTTTCAGGAGCATAATCCTGAATTCCAACATCTCCCTGGAGCTGTACCGCCTAAACGACCTCAACATATTCAGCCTGCTTGTTTATGTCACCTTGATCTGCCTGCTGCTCACGGTGCCTCTGCTGGTACTTATGATCGTGCCAGTGCTCAAAAGGCTTACGGGTCTGAAGGCGGACATATTCTCTACTGCGGGCAGGGCCGGAACGGCAGCCTTATTCGCTGCTTATATGGTGATTACTGCCGGAATCCTGGGATTCAGGAAGGAGCAGGACAGAGTGAACGTGCTGGCCAACCGCCTTTCCATGGAGAGGGACATCAGCCTGGAACTGGGCCTGAGGATGCAGGAAGAAATGGTGGCCGCAGACCAGTTCATCGCCAATTGGGCAGGGATAAGGAACAGCAACTATATAATCCTCAACCGCTTGCTGGAGAACTCTCTCTCCAGGTTAGCCCAGGACTACGATATCCAGGTGGAGCTTTTCCCAGAGAACGAAAAGGATCAGAACGCCATAGCTTATTTCACAGATATGGTCACCGGAGGTACCGCAATAGCAGAGGGTTCCAGGTTCAGATACCGCAGGGATTCAAACGGGCATAGTTTCTATACCGGCAGTTTTGCTTATTACAACGCCGGAACCGGGGTGACTATGATGCTCCTGACCGTATCCCCTAAATCCAACAGGGAGGACAGGGGTTATGCCAGAATCCTGGGATATTCCGCTCCGGGAGATGTCTTGATGCCGACAAAGTATTCCTACGCAAAGTATTCCGGAGACAAGCTATCATCCTACAAGGGCAACTATGCCTATCCTACAGTACTCGACCCGGACACCAAGACTGAAATCCTGGGATCTCCTTCAGGTGTGCTCAGGCTGAATGACTATACTCATTTCATCAATATCCTTCAGGACGAGGACCTCATCATAATATCCCGTCAGAAGACGGGTAACGCAAACTATCTCGTAGCATTCCTATTCCTTACCCTGGTCTTCTACTTCTGCCTCTCCACTCTTTCCTTGTTCAGGAACCGTAACAAGCCAAAGGAGAACACCTACTACAAAACCAGGATCAACCTGGCAATGATGGTGGCCCTGATCATGACACTGATCGCACTCGCCGCAGTCAGCGTCCTGTTTGTGTACAGGAGGAACAATGCGAACCTGAGATATTCGATGTCTGACAAGATCAACGCCCTTCAGACATTGCTCGAGGCCAGGTGCCGGTTTGCCAGCGACTACACGGCTTTCAACACTCAGGAAGCAGCCGGTGTGCTTGAAGATATCAGCAGCACCATGAAGACCGACATCACCCTGTACACCACGGGAGGCAAGGAATTCAGGTCCACCACTCCGGAAGTGTTCGAGAGGATGCTTCTCGGGACCAGGATGAACCAAAAGGCATTCGAAAACATCATCTACAAGAACAGGCGATATTACATCGGCCGTGAAGACATCGGTTCAAGGCCGACGTACTTCCTTTATGCGCCTGTATTCAACGGCCAGGGTAAAATGATTGCGATAATGAGTGCCCCGTACACAGACGAAAGCTTCGACTTCAAGTCCGAGGCGGTAAGGCATTCCATCACGATATTCACTGTATTCATGATCCTTCTCCTGCTGGCCAGGTTCATCACCGAACGTGCAGTGGACAAGATGTTCAAGCCTTTGTCCGAGATGGGACGGAAGATGAACGAAGCGAGCATCGACAATCTGGAATACATCGTATATGAGCGTGACGACGAGGTTTCAAGCCTGGTCAGGGCATATAACCTGATGGTCCACGACCTGTACGATTCCACGATGCAGATGACGCAGACCGAGAGGGACAAGGCCTGGGCAACGATGGCGCGAATGGTCGCTCACGAGATCAAGAATCCGCTGACTCCTATAAAGCTCCAGATCCAGAGGCTGATAAGGATGAAGAATAACGGGAATCCTGCCTGGGCTGAAAGGTTCGACGAGGTGTCGGAAGAGGTGCTCCGCCAGATCGACATACTTTCAGACACCGCCAACGAATTCTCTACCCTGGCAAAACTCTATTCCGAGGAACCGGTAGAGATAGATCTGGACAAACTTCTCAAGGAGGAAGTGGACCTCTTCGACTGCAGGGAAAACATCAGGTTTGAGTACAGGGGACTGGACGGGGCTATGGTCAGCGGTCCTAAGCCACAGTTGACCCGTGTGTTCACAAACCTGCTCGGGAATGCAGTCCAGGCCATAGAAAGCATCCAGGAAGATGCCAGGGAGAATGACGGAGAGACCTTCGTAGGACGGATCCTTGTGTCACTGAGACGTTCCGGGAAGGAAGGGTTCTATGACATAGTGTTCGAAGACAACGGTCCCGGAGTCAGCGACGAGAACCGGAGCAAACTGTTCACTCCGAACTTCACCACGAAGAACAATGGAACAGGTCTCGGCCTGGCTATCTGCCGCACAATCGTAGAAAAGTGCAACGGCGAAATATCATATTCCAAGTCATTCTCCCTCAAGGGAGCCTGCTTCACCGTACGTCTGCCGAGGATGAAGTGAGAATCCTCACCTTGGCGAAGACCGGCAGATGGTCGGAGGCATGACTGACATTCCCCGATTTGAAAGAATCCAATACCGACGACTTGAGAGTTTTCACCCTGGCGCCGTTGTTCAGAACCAGGATGTAGTCTATGCACACATGGGGATCCCTCGATGAATATGAATATGCCGTTCCTGACAGCCTGGTCCAGTCTTTAGAGAGAGCCTGGAGCGTCTCGCTTTCAGGAGTGTCATTGAAATCGCC
>JBGVAE010000027.1:0-12686 GCA_045224215.1 Candidatus Cryptobacteroides sp.
CCACACGCGCCCTGTTCGCCATCCCGGGCCATTTCGCCTTCGCCGTCTGCATGGGATATTACTACTCCCAGTACCATTTCGGCAGGAGCAACCTCCAGGGCGCCCAGGTCAAGATGCTGCTCTACCCTGTCCTGCTCCACGGGATCTATGACACCCTGTGCTTCTTCAGCGAGCTGAACGAGGCCCTTTCATTCATCATCACCCTCATCCTCATAGCATTCTGCATCTGGCTCTTCAACTTCACCCGCAAGAGGATCCTGAAGGAAGCCCAGGAGAATGAGTATATCGGTTCCGGCAATGACATCCGCCGGAACGGATACGATATAAACCAAGATTGGACCGACCGGCCCGAAGACCAGTAGGTCCAATCCCTCATAATCTACTAACCCCTATAGTTTCAGTTCATCGATAGGTTGCTGTGGGAGGCATGATCTGGTTGTCTTCCAGGAATATGCCCTCCCAAGGTCCAGCGCGGCCTCAGCCTTAGGATCGGTGCAGTCTGCGCCGATGTAGAGCTTATAGCTGCCCTTTGCGGTCTCCCAAGCCGATGACGCCTCGTTGAAGGAAGCGAGGGAATATGCGGTGACGTCCAGGTTCACTACCTCGCTCTCACCCGGCTGCAGCAGCCCGGTCTTGGCAAAGGCCTTGAGTTCCCTGGCCGGCTTCTCCATCCCTCCCGAAGGAGCCGAGACGTACAGGCCGACGGCTTCTTTTCCAGCAACGCTTCCGGTGTTAGTCACTTTTACGCTGACCCTGAATGTCTTACCTTCCTTACCAGCCCTAAGAGGCGCCACCTTGGCTTCCGAATATCCGAAGGTGGTGTAGCTAAGGCCGTAGCCGAACGGGAATGCAACCGGTTTGCCCGCCGTCGTGAAATAGCGGTAGCCTACATATATTCCTTCAGTGTAGACAGTGTAGTCCTCGTTCCTGATCTGCTCACGGCTGAAATCAGGCTTCAGGCCTCCGTTGTTGGAAAGTTTGCCGTGGTAGTCATACGGGAAGTCGTTAGCGGAAGGAAGGTCGAAATAATCGTTAGGGAAGGTCATCGGGAGGCGGCCCGATGGATTGACGGCACCGGTGATGACATCGGCTATCGAACGTCCGGCCTCCTGGCCCGGGAGCCAGGTGCAGAGGATTGCATCCACCTTGTCTTTCCAGGAAGCCACCTCGACAGGATTGCAGATGTTCAGCACGACCACTACCTTCTTTCCCTTGGCATGGAAAGCCTGGGAAACGTTGCCGATCAGGCCTTTCTCGTCCTCCGTGAGGTTGAAATCATAATCGAGCAGACGGTCCTTGCACTCGCCGGAGTTGCGGCTCAGGGTAAGGATGGCGATATCTGCGGACTGGGCCAGGCTGGTCACGAACTTCGTGGAGAGCGGAGTCTCCGGGATCAGGGCCTTGCCCACGTGGACGCGGATCCACTGGTTGTAGTCCATGTTCTTGCGGCCGAAACGCACATAATCGGTGTAGAGGTCTTCAAGCTGGGCCTCGATGCCGAAGCCGGCTTCCTGAAGGCCTTCCTTGATCGTGTAGGTGTGTTCGCAGTAAACGTTGCCGGCTCCCCAGCCTGCTCCCTGGGTGTCATAGGAACCAACGCCGAAGAGGGCGACGTTCTGCTTGGAGAGAGGCAGGACTCCCTCGTTCTTCAGGAGAACGCAGCCGTCGGCTCCGACCTTGCGGACCATCGAAGCACCTTCAGGATCCACCTTCTCGGAATATTCATTCCCCTTGAACGTAGGAGTCTTCACTACGAGTTCCAGTACGCGTTTTACCGCCTTATCCAAAGCCTTAATATTCAATGTTCCATCCTCGGCTGCTTTAAGCAATGCTTCATATTCCCCGCTGGTTCCGGGCTGGAATATGTCGTTGCCGCTTTCGAGTTGGACGGTAGGATGGCGGAGTCCGGTCCAGTCGGTCACGACGAGGTTCTTGAAGCCCCATTCGTCACGAAGGATGGAAGTCAGCAGCCCCTTGTCTTCCTGGGTCCAAGGACCGTTGAGACGGTTGTAGGAAGACATCACCGTCCAAGGCTGAGCCTCCTTGACGCAGATCTCGAAGCCCTTGAGGTAGATTTCCCTGAGGGCCCGGGCGCTGACCTGGGTGTCGTTGATGATCCTCTGGGTCTCCTGGTTGTTGGCGGCATAGTGCTTTATGGACGTTCCGACTCCCTGGCTCTGCACTCCGCGCACATAGGCGGAAGCGATCTTGCCGGTCACCACCGGGTCCTCGGAATAATACTCGAAATTCCTTCCGTTCAGAGGGTTGCGCTGCAGGTTCATGCCAGGTCCCAGCAGGACATCCACTCCGTGGTCCTTGACTTCACGCCCGAGCACCACGCCCATATCGTAGATGAGGCCGGTGTCCCAGGTAGCGGCCACTGCCGTACCGATCGGAAAAGCCGTGCAGTAATAGCTGTCAGGGTCTCCTTCCCTCTTCGGTTCGATGCGGAGTCCCATAGGGCCGTCGGCCATCACCGTGGCAGGTATTCCGAGCCTCTCGATCGGGGCGGTACGGCCCGCTATTCCCGGAACGGTGGTAGTGTTGCCATAGTTGTGGTTGATGCCGACTACAAGCCGGACTTTTTCTTCTACGGTCATTGCCTTCATCACCTTGTCTATGTTGCCGGAATTGAGCTTAGGCTGGGCGTTGAGGGAATGCCCCGTAAGGATGATTCCCGCAAGCAAGACCACCAGCCTGATCAATGCAGATGTCTTCATATTCATTTACTGGGTTATCTGGTTTCCTGTGTATAATTCGTAGTATTTTCCCTTGAGGGTGAGGAGTTCGTCGTGGCGCCCGCGCTCTATGATCCGTCCGCTGTCCATCACCATTATGTAGTTGGCGTTCTGGACGGTGGAAAGGCGGTGCGCTATCACGAAGGTGGTCCTCCCCTTCATAAGGGAATCCATTCCCTTCTGGATGAGTTTCTCGGTGCGCGTATCGATGGAGGATGTAGCCTCGTCGAGGATCAGTACCGGAGGATTTGCAACGGCCGCGCGAGCGATCGCAAGCAGCTGGCGCTCTCCCTGCGAGAGGTTTCCTCCGTCGGCGGAGAGGACTGTATTGTAGCCCTTCGGAAGACGTCTTATGAAGGAGTCGGCATAGACGAGCTTGGCAGCCTTGCGACATTCCTCGTCGGTGGCGTCCAGCCTTCCGTAACGGATGTTGTCGAGGACGGAGGCCGAGAAGAGCTTGGTCTCCTGTAGCACGAAACCGAGGCTTCGGCGGAGGGAGTCTTTTTCGATGTCCCGGATGTCGAATCCGTCGTAGGTGATCTGTCCTTCTTGGATCTCATAGAACCTGTTGATGAGGTTCGTGATGGTGGTCTTTCCGGCACCGGTTCCTCCCACGAACGCGATCTTCTGCCCCGGGTAGGCTGTGAGCGTAATATCGAACAGGACCTGCTTGTCCGGGAGGTAGCCGAAGTCCACATCGGTCAGTGAAACGAGCCCCTGGAGAGGTGTCAACTCCGGTTTTCCGCCTTCTTCGGAAGCCGGCCGCATCCAAGCCCAAGACCCTGTTCTCTTCTTGCTAACTTCAAGATTACCATCTTTTGAAACAATAGTGTTTGCAAGTGTAACATTTCCGTTATCACTCTCTTGGGGCTCATCCAGCAGGCCATAGACACGGTCTGTTCCGGCCGAAGCCATGGCGATGGAATTGATCTCGTTGGAGATGCTGGAAATAGGCCTGGTGAAGTTCTTCTGGAGGGTCAGGAAGGCCACCAAAGTACCGAGCGTGAGAGAGGCTCCGCTGAGGGCGATGAGGGCTCCGATCACGGCGGTCAGGACGTAGCCGAGATTGCCGATATTCCCATTGATAGGCATGATCACCGAAGCGATCTTGTTGGCATTATAGACGCTGCTGCGAAGGGTTTCGTTGATGTGCGAGAACTCCTCCACCGCCTTGTCTTCGTGGCAATATACCTTGACCACCCTCTGGCCGGAGACCATCTCTTCGATGAAGCCGTTGACCACGCCGAGGGCCTGCTGACGCTGGACGAAATAATCCTTGGACATCTTTCCCAGCTTGGTGGTGACCTTGACGGTGAGATATGCCATGCAGATGGACACCAGGGTCAGCGGGAGCGAGAGCACTATCATCGAGATGAAGGTGGAAATCAGAGTGATCAGCGACTGGAAGAGGTTCGGAACCGTGTTGCCTATCACCTGCCTGAGCGTGTCTACGTCGTTGGTATATACCGACATAACGTCTCCGTGCGAGTGGGAGTCGAAGTAGCTCAGCGGGAGGTCCTCCATGTGCTTGAAGAGGTCTTCCCGCAGCTTCAGCATGGTCCCCTGCCCGACGCGTATCATGATCACGTTATAGGTATATGAAGCCACGACTCCCACCACGAGGACGGCAGCAAGCTTCACCAGGGCTACCACCAGAGGCGAATAGTCCGGAGCGACCTGCCCAATCATCGGAGTGATGTAATCGTCGATGAGGGTCCTCGTGAAGAGGGTGGAAGCCAGGGTCGCCAGCGCTGACACCACGATGCAGAGCAGCACCACCAGGAACCTCCACTTGTAATTCTTGAATATGTAGCCGAAGAGTCTCCAGACGGTGGATCCCTTTCCGAGACTCTTCTTCAGTTCAGCGCGGGACATCTGAGGCTCCCTCATTCCCCGGCCCTTGCCGGGACCGCCGGGTGCGAAAGTTTTCTGTGCACTCATACCTTTCCCTCCTTCTCGTCAAAGTCAGCCTCGGCGCCCGAGGTTTGCATTTCATTGATATCCCTGTAGATCTCGCAGGTCTTCAGGAGGTTCTCATGGGAATCGAAGGCCACGACCTTTCCGTTGTCCATCACGATGATCCTGTCCGCATCCTTGATGCTGAGGATCCTCTGTGAGATGATGATCTTGGTCAAGCCCTCTATCTTACCGGAGATGGCCTGGCGGATGTGCGCGTCCGTAGCCGTATCAACCGCAGATGTGGAGTCGTCAAGGATCAGCACCTTCGGCTTCTTGAGGAGGGCCCTGGCAATGCAGAGCCTCTGCCGCTGGCCTCCCGAGACATTCGTTCCGCCCTGGTCAATCACGGTGTCGTACTTGTCCGGCATCTGCTCTATGAACTCATCGGCGCAAGCCTGCCTGCAGGCTTCGATGCATTCTTCCAGGGTGGCATCCTCCTTTCCCCAACGCAGGTTGTCCAGGATCGTACCAGAGAAAAGGGTGCTCTTCTGGAGAACCACAGCCACCTGGTTGCGGAGGGCTTCCATCGAATATTCACGGACATCTATGCCTCCCACCTTCACGCTGCCTTCCGAGACATCGTAGAGACGGGAGATAAGGTATATGAGGGAGGATTTACCGCTTCCAGTTCCTCCTATGACTCCGATTGTTTCTCCTGCATCTATGTGAAGATCAATGTCAATGAGTGCATTATCTCCACCTTTGGTGTAAGCGAAATAGACATCGCTGAAATCGATGCTCCCGTCCTTGACTTCGGTGACAGGCTCCTTCGGATCCGCCATGTCCGGTTCCTCTGTGATGACATCGGCGATCCTCTTGCCGCTGGCCGCACTCTGGGTGAGCTGTACGAAGATCATGGAGAGCATCATCAGGGATGACATCACAGTCATGATGTAGCTGAAGAGAGAGGTCAACTGACCTGTCGTAAGTGTGCCCCCTACAATGAAATGAGCTCCGAACCACGACACAGCTATTATGCAGCTGTACACTACCAGGTTCATCACCGGATGGTTCAGGGCCATCAGGCTTTCGGCCTTGACGTTCAGGGTGTAGAGCGAGAGGGCCGCCTTGTCGAATTTGCTCATCTCGTGGTCTTCCCGGACATATGCCTTGACCACCCTGATGGCATCGATGTTCTCCTGGATCACACCGTTCAGCTTGTCGTATTTCTCGAAGATCTTGACGAACAGCTTGGCGGCGCGGCTGATCAGGATGTAGAGGAACGTACTAAGGACCACCATTGCTGCAAGGAAGACAAGACTCAGCTTCCCGTTTATGAAGAAGCACATGAACAAGCTGAAAATCAGGTTCAAAGGCGCCCTGAAACTGGTTCTGAGGAGCATCTGGAAAGCATTCTGGATGTTACTCACATCCGTCGTCATCCTCGTTACCAGGCCGGCGGTGGAATACTTGTCGATGTCCGAGAACGAGAAAGTCTGGATGTTCTCGTACATCGCCATCCTGAGGTTCGCCGCAAGACCGCTGGAGGAATACGCCGCAAAGCGGGCGGCGAGGATTCCGAAGAGGGTGCTGAAGCAAGCCATCAGCAGCATAAGGCCTCCGTATTTGTACACGTCGGGCATGCTGCCGGCGTTTATTCCCTTATCGATAAGGGATGCCGTGACATACGGGATGAGCACGCCCATTATGACCTCTGCCGTGGTCCAGACTGGGGTCAGCAAAGCAGCGGACTTGTACTGCTTCACCTGGGAGAGCAAGGTTTTAAACATCGGCTGCGATGCATTCTATTTCCACAAGGGCGCCCTTCGGGAGGGTCTTCACTGCGAATGCGCAGCGGGCCGGGAACGGGGCCTTGAAGAATTCTGAATACACCCCGTTCATCGCGGCGAAGTCGCCCATATCGGCGAGGAATACCGTGGTCTTCACCACCTTGTCGAGACCGGATCCGGCTTCTTCGAGGATGGATTTCAGATTGGTAAGGGACTGCCTTGTCTGGGCCTCTACCCCACCCTCCGGAAATGCTCCCGTTGCCGGGTCGATAGGAAGCTGGCCTGAAACGAATATGAATCCACCTTGGGCGATGGCCTGGCTGTACGGTCCGATGGCCGCCGGAGCCTTCTCTGTGCTTATCTGCTTCATTGTATCGTTGTTTTAAGATTGTTCGTTACCTGTTATCCGATTGCCTGATTGCCTGTGTTTTTAGTTGCAATCTAACAAATATAAGAATAATACCGATAAAAATCCGCTATTATCGAGTATCCGAGATCACGTCCGGTCGATGAAAACTGAAGAGGCCATAGTTTACGTCCTGGCGTCGGCCGGTCATGGGATGAAGACCGAGCAGATCGCCCGCGAGATCAACGAGAAGCGGCTATTCGTCCGCAGGAACAATGACCCGGTGGACGGCAAGCTGGTCTATGCCGTCGTCATGTCGCATCCCGGCACCTTCGTCAAATCCGAAGGGCTGATTAGGCTGATGATCCAGCCTGCGGCCGGTTGTAATTATAGCCGGCCTGTACGTCTGGCGGCTGGTGTCTGACGGCTGGTGCCTGGAGGTTGGTGCTGGTGCCTGGAGGTTGGTGGCTGGTACGGAAACATCTGATTATTAATAGTTTAATATATCTTTAGGACCCTATTTCGGCACCTAAAGAGAGTTAATATTCCTAACCATCAACACATTACGTACCAGCCCAAAATTCGAATGAATCGCGGAAGTTTGCTTCATTGAGAATAAATAACTACTTTTATCCCAGAATAAATCACAACCTTTATCTCATTATGAAAAAATCAATCATTGCAGGCATTATCGCCATCGTTATCTTTTCGCTGGATGCGTCAGGCCAGGTTTCCTTCGGAGTCAAGGGCGGATTGAACCTTTCAAACATCAAGTTAAGCGAGTCAGGAATATCCATCACCCCGAATAATCTCGCCGGTTTCCACGTGGGAGTCATAGCTGACATTCCTGTTGCGGCCAACCTCTATGTCCAGCCAGGACTATTCCTTACTCAGAAGGGCTTCAAGTATTCCGTCAGTGAGAACATCAATGTCCTTGACGATGACTATAATATCAGCATTGATCTGACGGCCAAGCCGCTTTACGTTGAACTTCCTGTCTTGCTTTCTTACAGGCTTCCCGTGAGCAATGGCCTTTCGGTTGCTCTCGAGGCCGGTCCTTATGTTGCTTATGGAATTGGAGGGAATGAGGAAGTGAAGGCATCAGCCAGTGGAGAGAGTATCACTGAAAGCGTGAAGTTCTTCGATGATTCCGGTACTAACAGGTTTGATGCCGGAGCACAGTTCGGTCTGGGCCTCTATGTGGGACGCTTCATGTTCGGTGCAGCCTACCAGATGGGTCTTGTGAATATATCTCCAAGCGAAGAAACGGAACTCAGCTCCGATCTTATCATGGAGTCTGCCGCCAAAGCTGTCAACCGCAATATCGTGATCTCCGTCGGATTCCGTTTCTAGTACCGGCTGGCCGGCCCTCACTTTCAGGCATCATGAAAGCGAAAAAGAAACAGAAGAAACTACGGATAACGGAGAAGGATTTTGTCCTGGCAAACCGAAGGGCTGCGAGGATAGAAGAGATTGAAGCACATGGACGGCCGGTCACCTTCCGGAGTGTAATCCATAAATCCAAGAAGGTCTACAACCGGAAGGCTCTTAAAAGGCAAACGCCCGAAGAAGGATGACAAGTGGCTTTCATTTTATTTTTGTGATTGCCACATAAAAGGCCGTTGCTTTATGCGGGTAGCGGCATTTTGTGGTGACGCGAAAAATCCTGAATGTCAACCAAATCGTAATTTGAGGGGTCCCGATTTTGACCCCTCCTCAAGTGCTTTTCTTGTTGATTTTCATGGTGTTACGCGTCACCTTCAGGAAGGAGCCCTAACCGCATGTGGTAGCGGGGTGTCCCTCACGCGCCCGCACGCGGTTTACCAGATCAGAGTGTAAAGATAGTTGGATACTGTCCCACGTTGCGGCCAGCAGGGAGATAGCTTTGCAATTGCCATAAAGGTCTAAGGCTATAATTAAGCCGCAGTCTCCCTGACTGGATTGGGTAGGACTCGAACCTCCTATCTTGAGGCATTTCTGAACCAAAGCTACCTGGAGAAAGATTAAATGCTCCTGAGCAGGTCTTCAAGGTTGCCGACGACCTGGCTGAAGAGTTTGTACATCAGCTCTGGTTCCACCATTTCGGGAATATAAGCGATGACCTGCCTGCCGGCTCCGGCCATCCAGCCGGCTTCGGTGTGGGCGCTGCGGCCGCAAGGCAGGACCAGGACGCAGGTGTCGGCCCACTCCAGGGCCTTGAGGTCGGCTGCGAACTGGCGCTCGGCCTTAGGATGTTTCAGGCCCTCTGCATATTCCTCGAAAGTCCAATCCGAGGCATTCGGGTCCACGTCGGTCCAGTGGAATCCTGTCCCTCCGTGGGGCGGGTTGCGGAAGTCATATACTTCGTGGCCGGCTTCACGGAGGCACCTGATTACTTCGGGGTAGTATTCATTCCTCCAACTGGAGGCTACATAGATCTTCGCCATAAGGTTGTGGGGTTTATCTGTTCAGGAACTTAAGGTAACGGGCTGATTCGCTTTTCAGGCTATATTCGTCCAGGATGGCACTCTCGTGGAAGATGTCCGTGACGACTCCGCCCTTCTCAACGGACCAGTTCCCTACAACTTCCCCGTCCATAAGCACGACGGGCCAGAAGATGCCTTTCTGGTCGTGGGCATGGTGACGGTGGCCGGGATGCAGGGAAATGTGACGGCTCTTGTAGCCGATGAGATATTCATCATAGGCCGGGAGGAGGTGGACGGTGCCGGAGCGGAAGCCTCGGGTCCGGCAATCGGTGTGGATGTAGAAAGTGACGCCCTTCCAGCGCTCTTCGGAGAGTTCATTGCGGATGGCTTCGATGCCGCTGCGACATTCACCTGAATTGAGCCCGCTCCACCAGGTGAAGTCCTCCAGGGTAGCAGGAGAATGACTCCGGAAATATCGCCTTGCAAGTTCTTCGAGCGCTTCCTCCCTGGACTTTGATGGGCCTGCGGGGATCCTTTCGGAAGCGAGGGCATAGGTACGTTCGACAGCGGTAAGGCTGCCGCTGCAGAGGATTCCGGAGACTTCGGCGATGATGGTGAGGTACTTGATGGTGCCGGGGTCGGACCAGGAAGATCCATCACGCAGGATCGCTTCCATCTCCTTCCTCGTCAGGCTCCCCCGCCCCTTGAAAGCTACGGAGATATATTCCTGGAAAGCCAGTTCTTCATCGCGTGTGAATATGAGGCCACTCTGTCTGGCCCAGCCGCGGATGCCGGTGCAGGCCTTCTCCCGACATAGATCGATCATCCAGCGGTAATCTTCGGACGCCACCAGATGCCAGGTGCTTCGGAGAAGATGTGTCCTGACGATCTTCCCGTCGTTGTAGTCCTTTTCAAAGGCTTTCTGCGACGGGTGCCCGGTCCTCATCGATACAGCCCAGCGCATCCCTTTGTAGTCCTGCGCCTGCATGGCGCCCATATGTGCCACCACGTCATGCGGCGAGTTGGACTGCGGGGATATGAGCTGCTGGCTCAGGAGTCTTGTGGAGATGGGATTCATATCGCTAAGTTAAGGTTTTTCTGGAATATTCCGGCAAGGCACCCTGCTGATGGGACTTTTTCTCAGGACATGACACTCTGATTCACGCGTTCCACCGCGAAGTGTATCCATCGGAGTGGGGATGGGAATGGTGAGGGATATGGGAAAGAATTCGTATATTTGATAGTTGAACAAAAATTATTCGGATTATGGCACAATATCCCTGCGAGACCTGCAAGTTCAGGGCTCATTACGACAAGGATTCCAAATCGGTCCTAGGACGGATCTGGCGCTGGCACATAGGCTTCTGCCCAGGTTGGAAGGCATATTTCACCCATCAGGATGAGGAGACTAAGGCTCTTCTGCGGGAATAGTACGACTTCCAGAAATATAAGTAGTTACTCGATTTCAATTCAAGGTGACATGATAGACGAGATCCTTCGATACAACAGGGAGTTCGTGGACTCCAAGGGCTACGAGCCGTACATCACCGACAAGTTCCCGTCCATGAAACTGGCCATCCTGACCTGCATGGACACCCGCCTGACAGAGCTTCTAATGAAGGCTCTGGGACTTCGGAACGGAGACGCAAAGGTCATCAAGAACGCCGGAGGACTCATCCCTTCCGAAACGGATTCTGCGATCCGGTCGCTCCTCGTGGCGATTTATGAGCTGGGGGTCAAGGAAGTCATGGTGATCCACCACTCGACCTGCGGAGCCTGCCACATGAGCTACGACGAGTTCAAGCCGCACATGCTGGAACGGGGCATTCCGGAGGAGACGCTGGCAGAATGGGAAGGTAAGGGAGTCGCCGGCTGGTTGGAAGGATTCCACGATACCGAGGCTTCCGTCCGCAAAACCATGGCGGCAGTCGTGAACCATCCCCTCGTACCTAAAGATGTTACGGTCAGGGGCTTCATCATCGATTCCGTGACAGGTGAACTGAATGAGATCAAATAAAAGATGGTACTGGAAGAAACATACACCCTGCAGAACGGAGTACGGATTCCGAAGATCGGCCTGGGCACCTGGCTGATTCCCGACGAGCAGGCAGCGGAGACGGTCCGACAGGCAATAGCCGCCGGCTACCGTCACATCGACACGGCACAGGCCTATGAGAACGAAGAAGGCACGGGCGAAGGGATAAGGACAAGCGGAATTCCCAGGGAACAAATATTCGTAACGACAAAGGTGGCTGCAGAGATCAAGGATTATGAGACCGCCGCAGCATCAATCGATGAGTCCGTCCGGAAACTGGGACTAGGAGCCATCGACCTGGTCATCATCCATTGCCCTCAACCCTGGGCAGAATTCAGGGGGCCGAAGAGATATTTCTATGAGAACAAGGAGGTCTGGATGGCACTGGAAGACGCCTACCTGGCAGGCAAGGTGAAGGCCATCGGAGTCTCCAATTTCCTAATAGACGATCTTCAGAACGTGCTGGAGGACTGCCGGGTGAAACCAATGGTGAACCAGTTCCGCCTGCACATCGGAGAAACTCCGGCACCGCTCATAGAATTCTGCAAGCAGAACGGGATACAGGTGGAAGCATATTCCCCGATAGCCCACGGAGCCGCCTTGAATAGCGAAATCGCCGGAGAGATGGCTGCCAGATACGGAGTGACCATCCCTCAGCTTTGCGTCCGTTACACTCTGCAACTCGGAGTGGTTTCCCTTCCTAAATCAACCAATCCGGAGCACATCCGCTCCAATGTCAGGCTGGAATTCACCATATCAGAAGAAGATATGGCAATACTCGAAAGATATTCAGAAAAAGAATAATATGACCAACAGGAAATCCTTTACCATTATCGTCACCGCCCTGGCGGCAATGCTGTCAATCCAATCACAGGCCCAGACAAAGGCCGACCTGGAACAAGGTTTCCAGGACCCGCCCAAGGAAGCCCGCCCGAGGGTTTGGTGGCACTGGATGAACGGAAATATCACGAAGGACGGTATCAAGAAAGACCTCCTCTGGATGAACCAGGCGGGCGTCGTCGGCTTCCACAACTTCGACGCAGGACTATCGACTCCGCAGATCGTGGACCACAGGGTTGAATACATGACTCCGGAATGGAAGGACTGCTTCAAATACGCAATCGACCTGGCAGACAGCCTGGACATGGAGGTGACCATCGCCGCTTCTCCTGGATGGAGCGAGACCGGAGGACCTTGGGTAAAGCCCGAGAATGCCATGAAAAAGCTGGTCTGGAGGCAGATCGACGTGATCGGCGAGGCTCCGAAGGCCGTGAAAGGCCGGAAGGCAAAACCTGTCGAGCCATCAGTGATAAAGCTTCCGGAGGGTTTCGACAACACCGGAAGGTTCCTGGACTGGCCTATGGTGCTGAAGCCACAGGACAACAACAATCTCGAAAACAAGTTCAATTCGCTGAAGTTCTACAAGGACATCGCCGTCCTCGCAGTGAAGCTTTGCGACAGTGAGATAGACTT
>JBGVAE010000028.1:0-52121 GCA_045224215.1 Candidatus Cryptobacteroides sp.
CTGCCACGCCTCCACGGATGGCGAGAAGATTCCGTACGGATTGAACGGCTCCAGGCTCTGGGCAAGGAGCGGGGTTGCACCGGTTGCAAGGAACAATGCAACTGTGCAGCGTATTAAAAATGCTTTGATTTTCATTTAGAGTTGCGTTTGAAAGATTGTGGCAAGTATAGGTTTGTCCACCCCAGGCAACTCGGGAAGGCATTTTGCAGATTTGCTTGAAAATGCTTACCTTTGATCGCCTGTTTGGTGTGGGGTGTCGGGGATGACTGGTCCCCGCGCAATGCCAAAGTTCATGGCACCCGAGTGGAGCCTCTCAATCTTGCCGGATCTGGGCTCCATTCTCTTTTTATAGTCTCGTTGAGTGATACTACTTTTTCATTCAAAAACGGGTTAATGGGTTCTACTAAAGGGCGCATTGATCCCCCGAACGCAATCGCCTGCGCCTGCATGTTCATAACTATGAATGTCGGGGATCCGGGCTCTCAACCCGGATGGTCGGACGTCCAAATACAAAGGTAAGCAAAGTTACAATACCCCGAGCCAAAATAGCCGAAAAAAGTTATCAACAACCTCAGGCCTCTTCCGGAAGTTACCGTTCAGCCCCCTGAGGGTCAAGTCGGCACTCAGCCGCAGCGAAGCGAGGATAGACTCGGCCGTGCCCTGCAGGGGCCGACGGGATTCCCGAACAGGTCGGGGATGACGACAAAAAAAATCCCCGGACAAGCCGGGGATGACGGAAAAGTCTATGTGGGAGTCGCCAACTACTTGTTGACGAACATCACTGCTTCGGCGATAGAGTTGAGCTTCGTATCGACGCTGTCGGCGCGGCTGGCAAGCACGCAAGGAGCCGTCGTCCCGACGAGCATTCCAGCCTGCTTGACACCATTAGCCAGCTTCGAATTGGTCTTCCAGAACACGTTGGCCGACTCGATGTTAGGGAACTCGAGGCAGTCTGCGTCACCGGCGACAGGACTGACAAGCTTCTTGATCTCCACGGACTCCTGGTCGATCGCCACATCGAGGGCGAGAGGGCCGTCAGCGATGCAACCCTTGATCTGGCCGCGGTCGGCCATCTTGGCGAGGGCTGCAGCCTCCATGCATGCAGGCATGGAATCAAGCATCTGCTCGGAAGCGGCGATGAACGCAAGCTTCGGCTTCGCGATTCCGAAAGACTTGGCAACACCGATGAGATAACCTGCGATCTTAACCTTCTGGCGGAAGTCAGGAGCAGGGATGACTGCCATATCCGAAATGAACATCAACTTGTGGTAGTTAGGGCTCTCGATCACGCCAACATGGCTGAGGACACCCTTCGGAGGAAGAAGACCGGTCTCCTTGTTCAGGATGGCACGGAGGAACTTATCCGTGGAGCAGAGACCCTTCATCAGGACATCTCCATTACCGTCATGGACGATCTGGACAGCCTTTGCAACAGCCTTCAACTCTACAGGCTCGTTTACGATTTCGAACATGTCCGGGTCGATGCCCAACTTGTCGCAGGTAGCCTTGATCATGTCTTCGTCTCCGACGAGAGCCACCTTTACGAAACCCATCTCGGAAGCCTTTGCGCAGGCCTCGATAGTGTGCTCATCCACAGCCCAAGCTGCAACCATCTTCTTGCAGACGCCCTTTTCCTTAAGCTCCGCAAATACATCAGCAAATTTTGTAATCATTTTATTATGTGGTAGTTATGTTAATCTTCAAGACTCTGTACCAAACGCATGGTGTCACGGGCGATCACGAGCTCCTCGTCAGTTGTAACAAGCGCGACCTTCACCTTGGACTCAGGAAGCGAGATGATGGTATCGACTCCCCAGGCGGTATTGGCCTCATAGTCGAAGGCAAGTCCGAGATAAGTGAAGTTCTCGCACACCCTGCGGCGCAGACGGCTGTTGTGTTCGCCGATTCCACCGGTGAAGAAGATGGCATCCACGCCGTTCATCTCGGCGACATAGGCTCCGATGTACTTGATCATCTGGTACGTCAGCATCTTCAGGGTCAGCTTGGCCTTGAAGTCCCCGGAATTTGCAAGTTCATCCATTTCGCGGGCATCGGAAGTCTTCTCTGACACACCGAGGAAACCACTCTTCTTGTTGACCAAGTCATACATCTGGTCGGCATCTAATCCTTCCTTCTTCATGATGTAGAGGATGGCGTTAGGATCGATGTCTCCGCAACGGGTACCCATGATAAGTCCCTCCAGCGGGGTGAGACCCATCGAAGTGTCGATGGACTTGCCGTTCTGGATGGCCGTGATCGAACTGCCGTTGCCTATGTGGCAGGTAATGATCTTGGAATCGGCAAGATCGATACCTACCATCTCCGCTCCCTTGGCAGCCACGAACTGATGGCTGGTTCCGTGGGCTCCGTAACGACGGATGTGGTACTTTTCGTAGTACTTGTAAGGAATTCCGTACATATATGCCTGAGGAGGCATCGTCTGATGGAATGCAGTATCGAAAGTGACGACCTCCGGAACATTTGGAAGCACTTCCTGGCATGCCCTGATTCCCAGCAAGTGTGCAGGGTTGTGCAGAGGGGTAAAGTCGCAGCAGAACTCGATCTTGGAAAGGACATCCTCATCCACGATGGCACTGCCGGAGAAGAAATCCGCACCCTGGACGATCCTGTGCCCCACGGCCTCGATGTCATCGAAGGACTCGAGCACTCCGTAATCCTTGTCCACGAGAGCATCCAGAACCAGCTGCATTCCCACCTTATGGTCCGGGATAGGGAGATCCTTTACTACCTTATCCTTACCTGCAGGCTTGTGCTGCAGCCTTCCTGATTCCAGACCTATCTTTTCAACGATGCCTTTGGCAAGGAGGTCATAGACATCATCGCTTCTCATATCAAGCAGCTGATACTTGATGGAGGAACTTCCGCAATTGATAACAAGAATAATCATTCCATTCGAAAAATTAAGTTTCAACCGACAAATATAAGAAATTAATAACTATTTTTACGAATAAATAGGGACAGTGATATGGCAGAGGCGAGAGACATCGGAGGGATCAGCGTTCCGTTTGCGGCAGGAGTCGCGGCGGGCCTCCTCATATTCCCTTCTTTCGGGACAGCCTCGCTCCTCATGCCTTCCCTGCTCGCCATCCTCACTCCATCCCTGGCCCTGGCAGCCTTCCTTTTATTCGACAACGATTCCTCCCAAAGGACCATAAGGCTCTCTTTCGCAGGAATATTCCTGCTAGCGGGCTTTTTCTGCGCCTGCAATTCATGCCTCACGGAAGGCATCCCGGCAGGAGGAAGCTGGCTCCATACGAAGGCCCAGGGCTGTGCCGATGCATTGCGCACCCACATCGACTCGCTTCCATATCCCCATGAAGGGACAGGTGCTTTGGTCAAAGCTTTGCTCACCGGAGACAGGAGCGGGCTGGATACTCAAGTCTTGAATATATTCAGGGCCAGCGGAGCTGCCCATATCCTCGCGCTCTCCGGACTGCACCTCGGCATCATATACCTGATTCTCCTGAGACTTACGGCGCCCCTGGGGAACAGTCCGAGAGCCAGAAAGGCAAGAAGTTTCCTGATCGTCTCCCTGTCCGGATTCTACTGCCTGATGACAGGAGCTTCCCCTTCCATCGTGAGGGCATTCCTATTCATCACCATCAATGAAACCGCAAAACTCACCGGCAGGGAGAAGGATCCGGCCAGGGTGTTGCTCGCATCCCTCACGATCCAACTTGCCATAAAGCCTCAGGTAATGTCCTCCCTCGGCTTCCAGCTTTCTTACCTCGCCATGTGCGGGATAGCCTTCACATATCCTTGGCTCTCAAGGCTGTATCCGCAATCAGGAAACAGGAAATGGGATGGGATTGACCCCGTCAGGAAGATCTGGAACATGGCAGTGATGTCGGTCTCCTGCCAGATATTTACAGCACCTCTCGTATGGCTGCGCTTCCACACTTTCCCAAAGTATTTCCTCCTCACGAACCTGCTGGCACTCCCACTGACAAGTGCGACCGTGGTACTCTCGGTAGCCACGGTCGCGCTAAGCAGTTTCGGGATATGTCCGGAGGGCCTGGTAATCCTGAACGATCAAGCCGTCAGGCTACTGGTCTCCTGCCTTGAAATCATCAGTTCGATGTGATCTGTCCCCTGAGCTTGTACGACCTCAGGCCATAGCACAGCACGATGAAGAAGCAGATCAGTGGCAGCACGAACGAAACATTCACTGCAGGATGTCCGAAGATCTCGTGCTTGTCGATGATCATTCCCTGGAGAGGAGGCATGATGGCGCCTCCAACGATAGCCTCCACAAGGAAAGCGGCGCCAAGACTGGCATCCTGGCTGTCCACGTTCTCAAGGGCTATTCCGTAGATCGTAGGGAACATAAGGGACATGAAGGCGCTTATGCCTATCAGGCAGTATAGGCCTCCCTTGCCCACGATGAGTATCGCTCCGAGGGAGCAAAGTGCAGCTCCAGTAGCGAATATGGACAACAGCCGGCTCGTGTTGACATATTTCATCAGCGCCGTAGCTATGAACCTTCCGCATAGGAAGAGCCCCATTGCGACGATATTATAGGTCTGGGCCGTGGCCTTGTTGATGCCTAGATTGTCTGCATACTGGATGATGAAAGTCCAGGTCATGATCTGGGCGGCGACGTAGAAGACCTGCGTGAGGACTCCCTCGCGATAGAGCTTGTTGTGCCAAAGGTTGGACAGGGTCTGCTTCGTACTGTTGGACTTGGCTGGTTCGACCTCCGTCTTAGGTACCTTCGCGAAAGCTATCACGATCAGAACCACCAGGACTACAAGACCGATTATCACGTATGGATTGCGGATGACGGCCAGGTCATGGAGTCGGATGTCAGCCTTCTCGGCTTCGGACAATGTCGGGAATATGATATTTCCGGCAGCATCCCTTTTGTCGGAAAGCAGCTGCGGAAGCACGATGAAAGAGGCGACGCTCATTCCCAGCAGGGAACCCATCGGATTGAACGACTGGGAGAGGTTCAACCTACGGGTTGCGTTCTCCTTGGAACCAAGGGACAGGATGAAAGGATTGGCCGTAGTCTCAAGGAATGCCAGCCCGAAAGTCAGGATGTAGAGCGAGATACAGAAGAACGAGAATTGTTGGAACTGCGCAGCCGGAATGAACAGGAAGGCGCCGGTCGCATACAAAGCCAGTCCCATCAGGATTCCGCTCTTGTAGCTGTGCCTACGGATGAACATGGCCGCAGGGATGGCCATGGTGGCATAGCCGCCGTAGAAGGCGAACTGGACCAGCGAGGCCTTTGCTGCGGAAAGCTCCATCACCGTCTGGAAGGCCGCCACCATTGGGTTGGTGATGTCGTTGGCGAACCCCCAGAGGGCGAACAAAGTCGTGATCAGGATGAAAATGAAAAGATATTTCTTTTCAACTAATTTTGACATAATCGGTATTAAGATTCTTCACTTCGTTCTGAACGACAAATGAGTCGTTCAGAATGACAAATGTGTCATCTTGAGGCCTATGGCCGAAAGATCTACTTGTAGATAGGTCCGAAGTTGGCGCAAGCGCGGAAGTCAGCACCTTCCTTGTCCATTCCGAATGCATTCCAGGCTGCCGGACGGAAAATCTCGGAATCAGCCACGTTGTGCATGCACACAGGGATCCTGAGCATGGATGCCAGGGTGATCATGTCGGCGCCGATGTGGCCGTAGGAGATTGCACCATGGTTCGCTCCCCAGTTGTTCATCACGCTGTAAACATCCTTGAAGGCATCCTTCGTAGGATCGAGACGAGGGGTGAACCAGGTGGTAGGCCAGGTCGGGTCAGTCCTCTTGTCCAGGATATCGTGGATTTCAGGATCGATGTTGACGACCCAGCCCTCGGCAATCTGGAGGACTGGTCCGAGGCCGTCCACGATGTTGACTCTCATCATGGTTGCAGGGAAATCACCCTTCGATACGAAATGGATGGAGAAACCGCCTCCGCGGAAATAGTCGCGGTCAGCAGGCATCCACCAGCAATTCTCGAGACACTTTTTCTCATCCTCGTCGGTCATGTCCCAGAAAGTCTTCATGCAAGGCTTACCTTCGGCATCGACACTCTGTCCGCAGCCGTCCATGGTGGTAGCACCGGAATTGATCAGGTGGATGATGCCGGGAGCAGCCTTACCGGTCAGTTCCTTGCCGGTCACCCTCTTGACAGCCTCAGGGCTCCAGTATGTACGGACATCCGAGAATATCTGAGGAAGGTTGGTGAGCAAGTGGCCGAGCAGCATTGCCGTTCCGTTCAGTGAGTCGTTCTCGGTTGCGAGGATGGTAGGCTCACGGCGTCCGTTCCAGTCGAAGTTGGTGTTCAGGAGCGTCTCGGTGAAGTCTCCGTTAGGCATCCAGTCAGTCCACTGACGCTGTCCCTGGAATCCTCCGGCGATTGCGTTGTGGCCGAGGGCCTCTTCCTTGAATCCCATCTCCTTGAGCTTCGGGTTGCCATGGAGCAGGTCCATGACGATGAGGGTCATCTTGGTGATGAAATCCCAGTCCTTGTCTTTCTCTTCGCGGGTCTTCTGTTTCTCCGTACGGTTCTTGTCCCATCCCTCGTTAGGCATGCAGTATTTCTCGACCCAGGCCTTGGCCTTGGCATATTCATCCTTGTCGTAGATTCCGAGGTCCATCCTCCTGAGGATTTCCACTTCGTCCACGCTTTCGTTCCTCATTCCCAGATATTTCTGGAAGAAATCGCAGTCCACGATCGATCCGGCGATTCCCATTGTCACGCTACCGATGGACAGATAAGACTCTCCCCTCATCTCGCCTACGGCCACCGCCGCCCTGGCGAATCTAAGGATCTTTTCAGCTACGTCTTCTGGAATGGAATTGTCAGGAAGGTCTTGTACGTCATGTCCATAGATACCGAAAGCAGGAAGTCCTTTCTGGGCATGGGCCGCTAGGACGGCGGCGAGATAGACTGCTCCCGGACGTTCAGTGCCGTTGAATCCCCACACGGCCTTAGGCCAAAGAGGATGCATGTCCATGGTCTCAGATCCGTAGCACCAGCAAGAGGTAACGGAAATAGTGCCCCATACTCCCTCCCTTTCGAATTTCTCTGCACAAGCAGCGCTCTCGGCGACGCGACCGATGGTACTGTCAGCTATAACGCACTCGACAGGTGTGCCGTCACTGTACTTCAGATTGGATGAAATAAGATTCGCTACATTGGCGGCAAGGGTCATCGTCTTTTCTTCGAGGCTCTCGCGCACTCCGCCTTGACGGCCATCTATGGTCGGACGGATTCCGATTTTAGGATGCTTCATATTATCAGTATTTTAGTGTTGTTCAATAATCTTTTCATGAAAGAGAGTATCCGGTCTCCTAGTGGTTTGTCCGGATTCTTCCAGACAGGCATGTCCACTTTCCGGCTGGTCGAGGCGAGCACGCCCGGCGCCACCACCCTGGCGATACCGGCCTTGGCCACCTTGGAGCCGAATCCATATTCCAGCAAAGAACTGTGTATTATATCCGAAGGGTTCTCAAGGCTCGAAACGGCATATGAAGGCACCAAGGTAAGGGACAAGTCGTAAAGGTGGCAAGGTACCGGAATAGTCGGATCCGGCTCTATTATCTTCCCTCTGCGGTTCCTGCCACCGAAAAGCAGTTCCTTGTTGTCACCTGCAACCGTTCCGGCAAAGACAGCCTTGTGGCGGAGGAAGCCGGAATTCTCAAGCAAGGACGCCAGGGCCCCTTCGGAAAGCCTCAGGGAATAATCCATCCAGATGTAAAAATCGAAGCCCTCCGCAACAGCCTTGCTCCAAAGCGCATTATATCCCTTTTCTCCCTCATTGTTTATGAATATCGAGAATGAATACTTACCTTCCGCGGCAATGGCATCCACCTGCTTCTGGCATTCTTCCAGGCAGCCGGTCGAACGGTCGTCCCCGTCGTAGATGGTTATCAAAATGGCAACAGCAGGCATATCCACATCAATCAAGTTTGAGAACCGCCATGAAAGCGCTCTGAGGCACCTGGACGGTACCTATCTGGCGCATTCGTTTCTTTCCTTCCTTCTGCTTCTCTAGCAGTTTCCTCTTACGGGTGACATCACCGCCGTAACATTTGGCAGTCACGTCCTTTCGAACCTGGCGGACAGTCTCGCGAGCGATTATCTTGGCCCCGATGGCAGCCTGGACGGCTATGTCGAACTGATGCCTCGGGATGAGTTCCTTGAGCTTGAGGCAGATCTTGCGCCCAAAATCGTACGCATGGTCCTCGTGGATCAGCGTGGAAAGGGCATCTGCCGGCTCTCCGTTCAGCAAGATGTCCAGTTTCACCAGCTTTGCCGGACGGAAATCGATGACATGGTAGTCGAAGGACGCATATCCCTTGGAAATGGACTTGAGCTTGTCGTAGAAGTCGAACACGATCTCGGAAAGAGGCATGTCATAGGTCAGTTCGACCCTGTCGGAGGTGATGTAATGCTCGCCGATCAACATTCCCCTCTTGTCCATGCACAGCTTCATGATGGCACCGTAGAAATCGGTCTTAGAAATGATCTGGGCCCTGATGAAAGGTTCCTCGATGTGGTCGATGAGGGTAGGAGCCGGAAGCCCTGAGGGATTGTGCACGTCCAGGACCTCTCCCTGGGTTGTATATACTTTGTAGGAAACGTTAGGGACCGTAGTGATGACATCCATGTTGAACTCCCTGAAGAGGCGTTCCTGGACGATTTCCAAGTGAAGGAGTCCCAGGAAACCGCAGCGGAAGCCGAATCCGAGTGCGAGGGATGACTCCGGCTCATAGACGAAGGATGCATCGTTGAGTTGGAATTTCTCGAGTGTTGCCCGCAGTTCCTCGAACTTGTCAGCCTGCACAGGATACATTCCCGCAAAGACCATCGGCTTGACCTCTTCGAATCCGGCTATCGCCTTTTCGCATGGCCGTGAGGAATGGGTGATGGTATCTCCGACTTTGACCTCGACAGCTTTCTTTATGCCGGATATGATATAGCCGACATCCCCGGTAGAGACCTTTCCGGTCGGGCAGAGCTTCATCTTCAGGATACCCACTTCCTCGGCGTCATATTCCATCCCGGTGGCCACGAACTTCACCTTGTCCCCGGTTGAAATGGAGCCGTTGATAACCTTGAAATATGCTATGATGCCTCGGAACTGGTTGAAAACGGAATCGAATATGAGAGCCTGTAGAGGGGCGTCCGGATCTCCTTTCGGGGCCGGGATGCGCTCCACGATGGCATCCAGGATCGGAGGGATTCCCTCTCCCGTGCGGGCGGAGACTTTGAATATGTCCTCGTGGTCACAGCCCAGCAGGTCCACGATCTGGTCGGCCACGACCTCAGGCTGTGCCGAGTCCATGTCGATTTTGTTCAGAATAGGTATGATCTCAAGCCCGTGATCCACCGCCAGATAGAGGTTTGAAATAGTCTGGGCCTGGATGCCCTGCGAGGCATCGACCACCAGAAGCGCCCCTTCGCATGATGCTATGGAGCGGGAAACCTCGTAGGAAAAGTCCACGTGTCCCGGAGTATCGATGAGGTTAAGGACATATTTTTCGCCCTTGTAAAGGTACTCCATCTGGATGGCATGGCTCTTTATGGTGATTCCCTTCTCTTTCTCAAGGTCCATATCGTCCAGCACCTGGGCCTCCATGTCTCTAGTAGACAGAGTCTTGGTCAACTCTAACAGGCGGTCGGCAAGAGTGCTCTTGCCATGATCGATATGGGCTATGATACAGAAGTTCCGAATATGTTTCATAATTGCAAAAATAATCAAATTGTCGTACATTTGAAAGATTGCATAAGTTACGGAGTGACTGACAATGAAATAATCCTTCTATACAGGCAAGGACAACAGGAAAAGGCTTTCAAGGAAATCGTTTCAGCCTACAGTGAAAGGCTTTACTGGCATGTCCGACGTTTCCTGTGCAATCATGAAGACACCGATGACCTGCTCCAGGACATATTCCTCAAGGTTTGGAATTCACTCGCTTCTTTCCGGGGAGAATCAAGTCTCTACACATGGCTCTACAGGATAGCCACTAACGAAACCCTGAACCATCTCCGCAAGGAAAGGATCCGGTCCGCTCTCCAGTTCGAAAGCCTGTCCGCCGAGCTCGAAAGGAAGATAGACGAAGATCCATTCATGGACGGGGACTCGCTGCAGAGAGAACTCACCAAGGCAATAGCCAGGCTTCCGGACAAACAGAGGACGGTGTTCATCATGCGCTACGGCGAAGACATGTCCTACGAAGAAATATCCGAAATACTGGGGACGTCCGTCGGAGCCCTGAAAGCCTCCTACCATTTCGCTTCGGAAAAAATAAGGTCAGAGCTCGAAAAAAACTCCGAATTATTTTAAACCCTGACACTTGCAAAACGTCAAATAGTCGCAGATGAATATGGAAAAGGACATATTGGAAAACATAGGCAATGCAACATTCAAAGTCCCTGAGGGATACTTTGAAAGCCTGCAGGAACGTCTCGGAAGGATTCCTTCCGGACAAGACTCCCTGGATGGCGGCATCTGGACGAAGGTAAGGCCTTACGTCGCCTTGGCCGCCTGCTTCCTCGTTGCATTCGCCATAGGAACGGCAATCCTCCGCACCACTGCCTCAAGAACGGATCCAGACCAGCTGTACAAAGAAACCATATTCGCGGAAATGGTTTCGGTCCCGCAGCCGGAGGCTTATTTCTTCGGCCTTGAGGAAGAAACCTCCACCCTCTCAAATGAGGACATCATCAACTTCCTGATCGATACAGGAGTGTCTGCCGAACAAATCGAATTTGCCAGAGAAGAAAGATAACGACTTATGAAAAGATTGATTACGATAACGCTTGCAGCAATGCTGTTCATGCTTTCAGCTGCAGGAATCCAGGCGCAGCAAAAAAGCAACAAGAAGGACGCTCAGGAAAAGTGGAAAGTCGAGAAGATCGCTTTCCTGACAGATGCCATGGAACTGACATCGGCGGAAGCCGAAAAGTTCTGGCCTGTCTACAACAAGGCCGAAGCCGAGAAGAAAGCCTCATGGAAGCAGGTCCTCAAGGCCTACAAGGAACTCGACTCAGCCATAGAGGCAGGGAAGGACGACAAGGAGATAGCCGCACTTCTGGACAAGTACCTATCCGCCCTGGAGAGCGGCAAGGATATCGATGGGAAATATGTGAATGAATATCGTAAATTCCTGTCAGACAAGAAAGTAGCGAAACTTTTCATAGCCGAAGAATCGTTCCGTCGGCACCAAATCCATAAGCTTAACATCAACGTCAGAAAGTAGCAGATTATTTTACTCAGGAAAATGGTTAGGTTAGTTTGATTACAACAGATAATCTGTTACCAGGGAAGCATACTGTGAAGTACGCTTCCCTTTTTCATCCAGAAGGACCATGGACGATTCTTCAGCGGGACACGTGACATAATCACGGCGCTTGAAACAGGTCACGATCCTGTACGGCTGCTTTCCTACCTTCGATATCACCCTGGTAAGTTTCCAAAGCTGGAATCCGCACATCCTGGCATACCTCAGAAGGTCTTTCTCGACTTCCGCGGGAAGGATCAGCGACACCCTCCCTCCCGGAGCGAGGCTGACTGAAGCATATTCAAGTATTTCCCTGTATGAAAGCGTGTCTCCGGTGTGTCGGGCGGCATTCCGCCTTGCCTCCGGAGCCTTGAGTGAATTCTCGAAGAAAGGAGGATTGGAAACTATCAGGTCCGGCGCGCCGAATCCTTCGACTCCTTCCTGCGAATATTCTTCCAGACCCATATTTACGGCTTGCAGATGGGAATTCCAGGGAGATGAAGCGAAAGACTCCCCTGCTTCAGCGGCCGACTGGGCGTCGATGTCAATGCCCAGGATATCGAATTGTCCGGCAGTCTCCGCCATTCTCTGAGCTATCATCAAGGCCACGACACCGGTTCCGGTGCCGACATCCAGGACATACCTGTCTGACGGAAATACTTCTGTCACAGCCCCAAGCAGCACCCCGTCGGTATTGACCTTCATGGCGGAGCGCTCGTTGAGTACATCGAATCTCTTGAAATGGAAGACTCCCATCAAGGATGGATTATTCGTCGACGAACTGGCCGTCACGCATGAACAAGGACCTGTCGCACATCCTGGCCAAGTCCGGGTCGTGAGTAACTATCACGATCGTCTGGCCGTAATTATCTCTCAGGTCGAAGAAAAGTTTGTGGATTTCTTCCTTGGTCTTGGTGTCGAGATTGCCGGAAGGCTCGTCTGCGAACAGGATGGCAGGTTCGTTGACAAGAGCCCTGGCGATGGCCACCCTCTGCTGTTCTCCTCCGGATAGTTCGGAAGGTTTGTGGTCCATCCTTTCTGAAAGACCCATGTCAGAGAGCAATTTCACTGCAGCAGAATGGGTGTCCTTGTCGGACCGGCCGGCGATGAAAGCCGGGATCATCACGTTTTCAAGGGCCGTGAATTCAGGCAGGAGATGATGGAACTGGAACACGAATCCAATCCTGCGGTTCCTGAAAGCGGAGAGCTCATTGCGCCCGAGCTGAAGCACCTGGGTGCCATCGATTTCCAGAGTTCCGGCATCTGGAGTCGAAAGAGTGCCTAGTATCTGGAGCAAAGTAGATTTACCTGCTCCGGAAGCTCCCATGATGGACACGACCTCGGATTTACCGACCTGGAAATCAATCCCCTTGAGGACCTTCAAGTCCCCGAAACTCTTCTCTATACCTTTCGCCTGGATGATCATATGCCGAATTTTGCACAAATATAAACAAAAAGGGGGATAACCTCAACGGTCATCCCTCTTTATGTCGGGGTACAGTGACTCGAACACTGGACCCTCTGGTCCCAAACCAGATGCGCTAGCCAACTGCGCCACACCCCGAATGCTTTCCTATCGGAAAGGATTGCAAAGATATCCCTTTTTTCGGAAATATCAAAATTATTTTCAAAAAATCATCGGCCACCGCCTCCGAAACCGCCGCCGGAGAAACCTCCGCCGCCGCCCCAGGAAGACATGCCGCCACCGCCACCCCAGCGCATTCCGCCGCTACCGGAACCGGAACTGACCGGGAAGGACGATGCGGCTCCGTTGAAAGAGCGCGTCGTACTGTTGACCATGTCCCAAAGGACAACAGGAGTGACATCCTGGCTCTGGGAAGCAATAGTCTGGGAAAGGGTAAAGTACTCAGGACAAACCTTCTTGAAATCCTTGATCACCTGGTCGGCGATGCCATAGAGCGACGCGAATATCAAATAGTTGTTCCAAAGCCCCACTTCAACCACTCCCCTGTCCTTGATCAGGGTGAAATCCTGGAGGAACTTCCTGAGGCCGAATACTTCCCTAACATCCTTTGCGACAAGGCCGTAAGGAGAAGTCTGCTTTGGCATCTTCTGCTGCCATTCGTAAAGAGTCTCCGAATGGTTGTAGGCCCACCTCTTGAGCTCGTTCTGCTGAAGGATGCCGTCGCTGCCGGCAGCTGCCTTGATGAAGCCGAAGAGTTCGGACTCGAGTTCCGAATCCTTGTTTGTCCGGACATCGTCAGGGGCTGTATATTCCTTGATCTTGAAAGCTGGTTTCCTAAGGTTCTGCGGCACGATCTCGAAGGCTCCCTTGTAGAAAAGCCGCATGATATATGCCGCAGTAAGGTTCTTTCGGTCTTTCTCCGCGTTACCCGAATATACCTGCAGGATGCCGCAAGCCTTCCGGAGGTCTCCGTCCACCGGGACATCACGGAACCATTCCACAGCCTTCATCTTTCCGCCGAGCAGCTCTTCCTTCTTTTTCTTGGTCTTCCATGCGGAACGGGCAGCGCCGATCCCGATAAGGGCGAAGAATCCAATCACGAGAAGGTTGAAGATATTCGCAAAGAACCTCATGAGCCTGTCGCTGACAGAGTTTTCCTGACTGTTCTCCGGATCGGTGTAATCACTCCCCTCCATGGCGGTCTCACGCATCTGTTCGAATGTCATGTTTTCTGCGACGACAGGAGTGAATATTCCCTTTTCGAAACCGGCAAGAATGATCATGGCGCTCTGCTTGGTGAACTTTTCGGTAGTCCAGGCCTTCAGGGAACCTTCTAGCAGGTTTACCTCGCCCTTGTAGCCGAAAGCCCAGACCTTGGCGTTGTCTGAAGTCAGGATCGTACCTGGCTTCCATATCCTGAGATTGACCTGCCGAGGCGGCGAACCCTGTCCCCTGGTCACGAACATGTGGTTGAAACCGTCCATGTCTTCGTGGCCTTTCACGAGGTTGGTGAGGTGATATTCGACGGTATAGACATGGCGGCCGCTGCTGCCGATTCCCCAGCAGACCTCGTAGCCGTTGGATTTCCTGACGAGGCCGCATCTTCGGTTCTTGGCCTGACGAGACCGGTTTATGTCCCAGTCTCCTTCATTGACGAACTGCGCACCGGTTTCGTCAGTGACCTCCAGGCCACTGATATCCATGTCGTTGCTGAAAAGGTTATCCTTGACGAGATACCACTCGGTGATATCGTCCGATACGTCGATGTGCCAAACCTCCGTCACGACGGCAGAACCGTTGTCCAGAAGCTTGACGTCGATCCTCAACGAATCAACCTCGCTCTGGGCGAAGGACAATGCGGAGGTAAAAAGCAGGAACGCGACGCTCAGGAACACCTGAAGACGTCTCATGACTTTACTTGTTGAATATGTCGGAAACAGAAGGAGCCTCGCTCTTGGCAGGATCCTCAGGAAGAAGTTCGTGCGTAGTGAAACCGAGCATCCTGGCAACCAGGTTCGAAGGGAACTGGCGCACCATCATGTTCATCTTGGTCACTGAGTCGTTGTAGACCATCCTGCTGAGACGGACGTTCTCCTCGTACTGGCGGATGCTGGCCATGGTGTCGGCGAACATCTGGTTAGCCTTGAGGTCAGGATAAGCCTCTGCGACGGCATTGAGCCTGCTCAGGACCGACTGGATGGCGTTCTCCTGGTCTGCGATCTGCTCCGGAGAAGCATTGTCAATCCTCCTCTTGGAAATCACGTCCGTGAGGGTGTCATGCTCATGCTTTGCATACTGCTTGGTCATCTCAACGAGGTTGGTGACTGCATCCCACCTGGTTTTGAGCTGGACGTTGATTTGTCCGAAAGCATTCTTCATCTTCTCGTCAAGGCTGACGAGGGAACGCTGGGTACTCCAGACATAGAGTCCGATGACTGCCAGCAGAGCGATTATTACGATAAGTGCTGTCATGGTATCGTTCTGTTTTTGTTGTTATGAATATGCATTATCCAACCACCCAGACAAGCACATGGTTGTCGAAGGTGATGTATTCCAGCTCGAAGTCTTCCTCGTAGCCATCCTTGTGGATGAAAGTAGCATCCAGCTCACCTTCGTCCCTGAGACGGAAACGGTCCACCTCGATCTGCTCCGCGAAATCCACGTGATACGCCGAGACTCTCTTGAATATGGCCTCTTTGGCGCACCAGTAGATGGCGAGCTGCTCGTTCTTCTTCTCATCGTCGAGGTCGTCTATCTCATCCTCGGACAGGGCCTTCCTCTCGACCGACGAGAAATCCCTATCGAGGGACTCAATGTCTATTCCAACATCTTCGATGTCATCCAGGATCACTGCAACATACTTCTTCGTGTGGGATATGCTGATGTTGGTGACCATGTTCTCGAGGTAAGGCTTGCCGTTGTCGTGGTGGCTCAGGTACACCTTCTCTCCGAACAATTCGCAGAGGAGCGCCCTGACCGCAAGCCTCTGCTTGCGGAGCGACTCGTTGCCTATGAAGGAAATCTCCTCCATCTCGTCGTTGGGGACGGAGGCAAGTTCCCGAAGTTCTTCTTCAGTTTCAGTGATCTGCCATACTCCGATGACAGTCTTGGTGTCTTCCAATTCTTTCTTTAAATATAGCGCCATATTGCTTTGAACGATCGGTTAACGTAAAATGAAACCCTCCCCGCAGGAAAAGCCTTGCGGGCAGAAAACATGCCATGAGAAAACATAACGCGACAACGGATCCTCAGATTGGGGGTCCGCCTTTGATTTGCCGTCTATTACAGAACTGGGAGGTTCCATTGAATAACTTGTTCTTTATCTTCGCAAATATAATCATTTTTTGAATATCCAAGAAAATACCATGGAATTTGTTATATTTGCCCTGCTTTTACGGAGAACGTACAAAATAAACATAAAAACTATCTGAAATGGGATTTTTGACAAATGACAAGCTGGTCATCGTCGGCGCAGCCGGAATGATCGGATCGAACATGGCCCAGACAGCCATGATGCTCAAGTTGACTCCTAACATCTGCCTCTACGATGTCTATGAGCCGGGCCTGAAGGGTGTGGTAGCAGAAATGGCACATTGCGCTTTCGAGGGTGCCAACATCACCTGGACAACTGATCCAAAGGTGGCCTTCAAGGACGCCAAGTACATCATCTCCTCCGGCGGAGCTCCCCGCAAGGAAGGAATGACCCGCGAAGACCTGCTCAAGGGCAACTGCCAGATCGCTGAGGATTTCGGCAAGAATGTAAAGAAATACTGCCCTGATGTCAAGCACGTCGTAGTGATATTCAACCCTGCCGACCTCACCGGTCTCGTGGTCCTTCTCCACTCCGGCCTGAAGCCTTCACAGGTTACCACCCTCGCAGCCCTCGATTCCACCCGTCTGCAGACCGAACTCGCTGCCGAGTTCAAGGTCCCTCAGTACAAGGTGACCGGCGCCCGCACATACGGCGGACACGGAGAGGCCATGGCAGTCTTCGCCTCCAAGGTCAAGATCGACGGCACCCCGCTTTCCAAGATGAAGCTTTCCGAGAAGAAATTCGAAGAGATCAAGCATGCTACCATCCAGGGTGGATCCAACATCATCAAGCTCCGCGGCCGCAGTTCATTCCAGAGCCCTGCCTACAATGCAGTCAAGATGATCGAGGCAGCCATGGGCGGAAAGAAGTTCACCTGGCCGGCCGGAACCTATGTCAACGACGAGAAGTTCCAGAACGTCATGATGGCGATGCCTACCGTCATCGACGCCAACGGTGTCAGCTTCAAGGAGCCTAAGGGTACCGCAGCCGAGATGAAAGCTCTCCAGGCTTCATACGAGCACCTCTGCAAGATGCGTGACGAGATCATCGAACTTGGCATCATCCCTGCCGTCAAGGACTGGAAGAAGGTCAATAAGAACCTCTAGGAGACAAGTCCCTGACGTCTTTAAAACACCGGCGTGCTTCAAATCCTTGCAAAGCACGCCGGTATTTTTTAGCAGATTATTACCATAAAAGTACTATTTTTGCATAATAGCAACTCCGGTTAATTGACTGATATGAGAATTAGAAAGATTTTAGCGGCATTCCTGGTCTCACTCCTGATCCCGGCAGGCCAGATGTTCTGCCAGACGGCATCGGGCAAGAAACCGGACGAGGGGAAGATCATCGATGCCGTAGCCTCGATGACCGGAGGTCAGTTCCAGCAAGCCAAGGCAACGCTGGAGAATATAATATCCGAAGACCCTTCCAACGACGCGGCCTACTACTACCTTGGGCTGTGCAACCTTTATACCCGGAAACTGGACGAGGCTCAGAGACATCTAAAAAAGGCTTCAGAGCTGGATCCTTCCAATTACTGGTACAAGGACAGGCTTGCCCTGGCATATTCAATGAAAGGGGAAGACGACTTGACCATAGCTACCTACGAAGACCTCCTCAAGGAGTTCCCGAAGAAGAACGACTTGTATTTCAACCTTGTCAACCTCTATCTCAAGAACAACCAGTATGACAAGGCCCTGTCCGCCATGGACCAGATCGAGACCGTGTTCGGGAAGACCGAGCAGGTAACTTCCACGCGCTATGACATCCTGCTCCACCAGAACAAGCCGGACGAAGCCCTGAAAGCCCTCCAGGAATACAACAAGGACTATTCTTCCCCGTTCGTCCTTACCAAACTCGGAGACCATTCCATCGCTGAATACAAGGACTCCGCCGCCCTTGCATATTACCAGGAAGCACTCGACCTGCAGAGCAGCTACATGCCCGCCCTGCTGGGAATGGCTGAAGTTTACCGCACCAGAAGGGATTATCCTGCTTTCTTTTCCACCCTGCAGCGGTTCATCCGGGACGAGGACACTGAAGTGCAGGTGAAGTCACAGTTCCTCAGCATGCTGGTAGGACGGTCCGACCACCGGTTCCTCCAGACCAACATGCCTCAGATCGACTCCCTGTTCGACAATCTTGTATCGGTACATCCTTCCGACACGTCCGCCCTCAGTTCGGCTTCATTGTATTACTACGCCTCCGAGCGCCAGGAAAAAGGAATGAAGCTTATGCGCAGGAACATGGTTGCGAATCCTGACAATATCACAGCTGCCGCCACCTATGTCCAGATGCTTGCCAACAGGAAGGAGTGGGATGCGGTGAAGGCTGCCTGCGACACCTGCATCGTGAATTTCCCTAAGGAGACCGACTTCCTGGAAATCAAGAATTTCGCCTGCTACAACAAGGAAGAATGGCAGGAGATAATCGACAACAGCTGGAAGATCATCGAGATTGCAAAGGGAGACACATCCAAGACGATACCCGCCCTTGCCAACATTGGAGACATGCAGTACCAGCTCGGAAACGCAAAGGAAGCTTTCAACACATACGAAAAAGTCCTCAAGCAGAATCCGGATTACTCTCCTACCCTGAACAATTACGCATGGTATCTGGCCCTTCAGGGCAAGAAGCTGAAGAAGGCTTGCGCCATGAGCAAGAAGACCATCGAGAAGGAGCCTGACAACGTGACCTATCTCGACACCTACGGGTGGATACTCCACCTCATGGGCAAGGACAAGGAAGCCAAGTCGTATTTCAAGCATGCCATGCTCTACGGCGGGAAGGAAAGTGCATCGATCCTAAGGCATTATGCCACCATCCTGGAAGCTCTCGGGGAGACAGACCTGGCCAAGGTCTACAGGACTCAGGCCGCAAATAAGGAAGCGGAGGGAAAAGAGTGAAGATGAAGAGGCTTTCGGGCATATTCATGGTATTGCTCCTTGCCTTGACGGCAGGAAGCGTTCCGGCATATTCCCAAAGTACAGCAAAGAAGCAGGAGGCTAAGAGGGACAGGCTCAAGAGGGAGATTGCAATCCTCGACGGGCAGATAAAGTCCAACGCCACGAAGAGTGCGAACGCTCTGAACCAGCTTTCCCTTATCCGCAAGAAAGTGGATTCGAGAAAAGAACTCGTCGCGGAAAGCGACAGGGAAATTTCTGAATATTCAGCCTCCATCCAAGCCAAGGAAAAGGAGATAGCCATAGCCCAGGCCCGTCTGGACACCCTGTCAGACTACTACAACCGCCTGGTCAGGGGAGCCTACAAGAACAGGAACACCAAAGTCTGGTACATGTACATCATAGCCAGCGACAATGTCGGCCAGGCTTTCCGACGCTACGGCTACCTCAGGGACCTTTCCAAGCAGATGGGGATCCAGGCCGTCAAGATCCAGGCGGCCCAGGACACCCTCAAACGGCAGAAAGAAGAGCTTGCCGCAATGAAGAAGCAAGCCGAAGTCCTTAGAGGGCAGCGAGTGGCCGAGATGAGCCAGCTACAGTCCGAAGAGACGGCTTCCCAGAACCTGGTAAACCAGCTGAAGAAAGACAAGAAGAAATACCAGCAGGACCTGGCGAAGAAACAGCGTGAGGTCGAGGCCCTCAACAGGGAAATCGAAAGACTGGTCCGCAAGGAGATGGAAGCTAGGAAGAGTAGTGGAAAATCATCCGGAAAGTCCTCATCTTCAACCGCTTCGTCCACTCCACGCAAGCCGGTAGACTACACTTTGGCCAAACAGTTCGAGGCTAATAAAGGCAAGCTTCCATGGCCGGCTGAAGGACCTGTCGTAGATCATTTCGGCCAGCACAACCATCCTGTCTACACCAATCTCAAGCTCCCTTTCAACAACGGAGTGACAATAGCCCTCCAGAAAGGGACTGCCGTAAAGGCTGTTTTCGACGGCGAAGTAAGGCAGATCGTGGTTATGCCGGGCTACAACAAGTGCGTTCTGGTACAGCACGGCAACTATTTCTCTTTCTACTGCAAACTCGGCAGCGTCAATGTCAAGGCCGGAGACAAAGTCAAGACCGGCCAGAAAATCGGAACGGTGGACACTGTAGGAGACGAGACCCAGCTGCACTTCCAGATCTGGTCAGGCCGCACCCCACAGAATCCGGAAATCTGGTTAAGACCATAATGGAACACTCAATCATCATACGGGACCTCCAGGACATCGGAAGAGCTGCGGAAGAATTCCTTTCGCAGATAGGCGACAACAGGATCCTGGCCTTCTATGCCCCCATGGGAGCCGGGAAGACCACCTTTACAAGCGCCCTGTGCCATTGCCTCGGGGTCAAGGAAGATGCCGTAAGTTCTCCCACTTTCGCAATCGTCAATGAATACAGGACGGGCTCCGGAGAACCGATGTACCACTTCGATTTCTATCGTATAGAAAACATTCGGGAAGCTTTGGACATCGGTTTCTACGATTACATCGACAGCGGTTGCCTGTGCATCATGGAATGGCCGGAGAACATCGAGGACTTGCTCCCCGAGGAGACTCTCCGCATCCACATCAGCGTAAACCCCGACGAATCCCGTACCATCTCCTGGGAGGATTAACCCTGCTCCTGGCCGATACGGTCCAGGAACCTGTAACCTGCCGCCTCGAGCAAGTACTCCGGCCTTATTTCCTGCGACTCCGCAAGGTCGGCTATGGTCCTGGCCACCTTGAGTATCCTGGAATACGCCCTCGCCGAAAGCCCCATCCTCGAGATCAGCCTTTCAAGTACCTCCCTGCAATCCTTGTCAAGGACACAGTAGCGTTCCAGCTGGCGGTTGCTCATCTCAGAATTGGTAAATATCCCTTCTCCCTCGAAACGCCTCCTCTGCAAGCGGCGGGCCTCCAGAACCCGAGCCGCGACAGCCTCGCTCGGCTCACCCTTCTTCCTTCCAATGAGTTTGGTCGTGTCCACCTGGCTAAGCCATAGTTGAATATCTATGCGGTCCATCACGGGGCCGGAGAGCTTCGAAAGATAGGAGGCCCTCTGACCCGGAGTACAGCGGCATCTGTCCCCTGAACCATAATACCCGCATGGGCATGGATTCGAAGCAGCTACCAGCATGAAAGAGGCTGGATAATCCAGTTTGGAGCGCAGCCTGGAGATCGTAACCTTCCTGTCTTCAAGCGGGCCTCGGAGTGCTTCCAGCACCGATTTCGGCATTTGGCCGAATTCATCCATGAAGAGGACTCCGTTCTGTGCGAGGGTAACCTCACCCGGCCTGATGTCCTGGCCCGCGCCCCCTCCTATCACGGCTGCCAGGGAAGCGCTGTAATGCGGAGCCCTGAAAGGACGCGTGCGGATCAACCCCATCTGGGAGCTTTTCAATCCTGCAACCGAATATATCTTGCTGGTCACTATGGACTCCTCTGTCGTCATAGGCGGCAATATGCCCGGAATAGCCTTCGCAAGCGAACTCTTACCGCTTCCGGGAGGACCGACCATTATCACATTGTGGCCGCCCGCAGCGGCGATTTCTATTCCTCTTTTGGCTCCTTCCTGGCCTATGATGTCCGAGAAATCCATTTCGTCCGGTATCCTGCCCCTTCGATCACGGGAAGAGTTCCGGACGAGCTTGTGATAAAGCCTCGTATTCCAGACCAGCAGTCCGCTGCAATCTTCCTTTTCTTCCAGAATCATGATAGCATCCGTGAGTGTATCTACGGAGAAAATAGACAGGCCGCTGCATTCGGTAGCCTCAAGGGCGGACCTCGTCGGGAGGATACATCCTGCGAGACCCTTTTCGGCTGCCAGGTCTGCGAAAGGCAGGGCTCCCTGGACGTCCCTGACCGAGCCGTCAAGGCCCAATTCCCCCATTATCAGATATTTCCCTATGCCGGGCATCTCTTTCTGACCGGAAGCGGCGATTATTCCCAAGGCTATCGGCAAATCATATCCACCCCCATTCTTATGCATGTCCGCAGGTGCAAGGTTGATGACTATTTTCCTTCCAGGGATATGGAAACCAAGTGCTTGAAGAGCCGTTATCGTCCTTAGAAGGCTCTCCCTTACCGCCGCATCGGCCAATCCCACGAGATGGATCCCGATACCTGAGGTTATGTCAATCTCCACGGTCACGGGAACCGCTTCTATTCCGATACATTTTGCAGCCAGGATGTTGATAAGCATAGTTCAAGTTCGATTGTTTGCCGCCAAGGTACGAAGGAAGAACCGTATTCCTGTTCAAAAACAGAAAAATCGAATTAAAAAAACAGCAATTGCTGTTTTTTTAAAACTGACTTTGGCGGAGCAACTCTACCTTCCTGGCTTCAGCAGCCTTGTTGGCAGCTTCCACCCCTGCCATGTTCCTATCAAGATTCCACTTGAAGAAAGTTTCATTCAGGAGGAGTCCTCCTCCGAGGAAACCCGTGATCCAATAATGGCCTGAAAGTTCCGCAACAGTGAAGCATACGGCCGCAGCATTGGCTACGAGGGCTCCGACTCCCTCCAGTGGTCTTCCTACGTAAATCTGCCCGAACGGAGGCAGGAAAGACAGTGCAGCCGCCGCCCCTTCCTTGCGATCCTTCGGAGCCTTCCCGAGAATCTTGTTAACTTCCGTCATGTCGGCACCGCTTTCTTCCAGATAGCCAAGGGCGGCTCCCAGGTCTCCGCACTCCAGGCTGCAGCGGTATTTGAGCAACATTACCTTCTGGATATCAGAAGGTTCCAGCATATAGACCCTGATCCGGTCAAGGGTCTTAAGTGCCTCACCAGGAAGGTCCGCCTCAAGGTAGCAAAGTGCTTTCTCATAGAGTGCAGAATCAGCTGCGGCTTGCCCGGAGGATGAATGCACTACCCTTTCCCACCGGAGCGCTTGCTCCAGCGGGTTCCCGTCCGTCACCTCCTGTCCCTTAGCGGAATATACTCCTGAGAGGAAGATGGATATGGTACAGGATAACAGTATTTTCAGCCGACCTGAGTTCATCTCTTTCAATGCTGACGCTCATGTAACTTCCATATATATTACCGAGATAAAAGGTGGCGCACAAGGAACCCGCCACTATGGTCCTCCAATCCGAAAGACCACGTTTCTTCCAGTTTTCGGCAGTGATAGCTCCAAGGGATCCGACAGTCAGGAAAGAAGCGATCCCCTCACCCAGTCTCCCCGCATACACCTTCCCTGCTCCAGGAACCACGGCCGAGGCAAGAGCCGCAATCCCGGCATGCTTGCTGGTTGAGAAAAAACGAGAGTTTGCAATCTCAGACAGGATCCTCTCGCTTTCCGACAAGGTGTAGTCGGAATATCCGAACCCTGCGCTGTGACTCATCCAGCCCTCCCTGTCGTCCAGCAGCAAAGAAAGCGCTGCCGCCTGGACATCGGCCAGCTCCCCATAGGGGCCACCGTTTGAAACAAGCCTTTCATATGCCTTTGAATATTCCCCCGCTCCCGATAGAGCCACAGTCCCATAATAGAATGACTCGGGGCCGAAAGGTGAATCAAGCGGAACAGATGAAAACAATTCGTATGACTGGGAGAATTTTCTTTCGGAAAACAATACCTTTGCACGAAGGAAGTCCAGGGTGTCGGAAGGAGCGTAAGACCCGGAAACAAGGGTTCTGGCATCAATGGAGAAACCATTGTCCTCCAGATAGTTGAAGAAATCGTAATCGTTTGAGATGCTTTTGCTTCCTCCGGAGGGGAAAGATATTCTCACAGTGTCCTCCAAAGGCATTGAGGCGTATTTCCTGACAGAAGCCCTGCCTATCCTGGAAGAAGACATGATCCGGTCAGGGAGACCAAGGACTCCCCTCACCTGACAGTTCGCATCCTGAACGACGACCAGGAGCAATACGAGGATAGGAAGGAAGCGGCGAAGCATTTCACTTTTTCTTGCGGAACGGAGTATTCTTCAAAGGCTTTGCATCAGCCGGGACCTTGAAGTCGAACATCGGGTCCTTGTTGTCAGTCCGAACATTGGAATAGACGGTCCGGACAAGGGTGGAATCCTTCTTGGCCGTGTACTGGACCGAAGTCACGCGCAAAGGGAGCATCAGGCTGGAAAACCGCTTGTATGAAGAGAGATAGGTACGGCTCACCACGGAACCGCCTTCGTTGTAGTAAGCCAGATAGATCGGGAGATAGTTCTCCAGGACCAGCTCTACTTTAGCGACACCTTTTCCCTTGACTGCAGGGATATAGGTCCTCTTCAGGATACCTCCATCCTCCCGCACGGTGCCGGAAAGCTTGTAACCATAGAGACTCAGACCCATGTCAGAGCTATGGCCGGAGAGGAAGAGATACAGCAAGTCGTCGCGATCGCTGAAATCCTCCTTGCGGTCTGAATACACCTCGTTCGTACCGGGGATGTACAGTTTGAATTCCCCGTCCGGGTTGGTGACGGTGTAATAACGGCTGGGAGAATCGAACACCTGCACCAGCCGCCCGGAGGAAGTACAATACACCTTGCTGGCCACCGTAGTGACCTTGCCCCCGTATAAAGTCTTCACCTCCATCTCCGCAGCCACGTTACGTTGGGCAAAAGCGGAAATGGAGATGATGAATAAAAATGGTATAAGTACCTTCAGACGCGGCATCAGCCCCACATGAAGAATGAAGTGTTACCGCAGTATCTTGCGACCGAATTATCTTCGACCGTGGCAACGATCTCGACGATGAAGTCGATGAAAGGCACGACTCCGAATATCCCTCCAACCGTAAAGGTGTAGATAGCCCACATCCAAGGACGGGTGCCCATGTAGTGACGATGTACTCCGAACTCTCCAAGGAAGAAGGTCAGGAGGATGGCTGCCACAGGGCTCTTTTCAGAGGATAAAGAAGCCGCTGCAGGGTTTGATGCTGGAAGGGCTGAAGGAAGTTCGCTCATCAGCACGGACGGGGAAACTGCAACTGCGCTTTCGATGGCGCTGTCCACTGCCGCTTCGTCAAGTTTGTAAGAAGCGGCTGAAGCTACTGTCGTGATCGCGAAAAATGCGACCAGTGCAATCAATAATTTCTTCATCATAGAATAATTTTTGTTCCACAAATATAGGAAAAGAAACGCACTATTAAAAAGAATCAAAAATATTATGAGTACATTTGTAAGAATCACTTTAGGTTTAAGAATATGGACAAGAAAGAAATAACCATTTTCTGCAAGAACGACGGCAAGAACCACAAGATAGAGCTGGGGGGCACTCTGGAAGACCTCTCGAAGAAGTGGTGCAAGACCGTAATAGACGAGAAGTCCGGACAGAAGCTGGACGTAATCGCAGCCCTTGTCGATTACAAACTCAAGGAACTGGAATACAGGCCCTTGCTTTTCCACCAGGTGGAATTCATCGGGTTCAACCACCCGGACGGAAGGCGCTGCTACCTGAGGTCCCTCTGCTTCGTCCTCCAGAACGCTGTCCGCGAACTCTACCCTGACAAGGTGCTGGTCGTGGACCACTCCCTGCCGAGCGGTCTCTACTGCGAGATCCATGAAAAGACCAAGATGGAAGACGGCAGACAGAAGGCCTACTTCGTTACGGATGATGAACTGGACAGGATCAAGGACAAGATGAAGGAAATCATCGCCAAGGATCTTCCGTTCCGCAGGGTGAAGACAAATTCCGATGAAGCAATGGAAATCTTCCGAAGCAACAACCAGCCTCTCAAGGCAGAACTGCAGAAGAGCATCGGCACCTTCATATGCAGTGTATATTACCTTGACGGAAAGGCTGATTCCTTCCACGGACCGCTCATTCCGTCCACTGGATTCCTGAAGACTTTCGACATCACCGGAATCGGAGACGGATTCTGCCTCCAGGGTCCTCAGATGACCGATTTCAGCAAGGTCATGCCTATGAAGCGCCAGGCCAAGATAGGGGCTACCCTCAAGGAATATTCAGACTGGTGCTCGATCATCGGGATAGAAAGCCTAGGCAATCTCAACTCAGCCATCAAGGAAGGCAAAGCCATCGACATCATCAATCTTGCCGAGGCCCAGCATGAGCGCAACTACGCCAAGATCGCCGACAAGATAAAGGAAAGCAACAAGAGGATAGTGATGATAGCCGGTCCTTCTTCCAGCGGAAAGACTTCCTCTTCGCTGAGGATAGCCCTGCAGTGCAAGGTGCTGGGACTCAAACCGAAAGTAATCGAACTAGACAACTATTTCGTGGACAGGGACAAGACCCCGAAGGACGAGGACGGGAAGTACGATTTCGAGTCTCTCTATGCCATGGACCTCGAATTCCTCAACAAACAGTTGAACGAGCTGCTTGAGGGCAAGGAAGTTGAAATCCCTAAATACGACTTCAAGACCGGAAGCCGGACCTTCACAGGCAACAGGCTGCATCTGGAAGAGAAGAACATCCTCATCATGGAAGGAATCCATGCTCTGAATCCTGAACTCACCTCTGCCGTTGACCAGTCGAAGATTTTCAGGGTATTCGCTTCGGCACTTACCTCCCTCAATATCGACGAGAACAACAACCTCTCTACTTCCGACAACCGCCTGCTACGCAGGATGGTAAGGGACAACAGGGTCAGGGGCATAAGCCCGGAAGACACGATCCTTCGCTGGAACAGCGTCCGCCGTGGAGAAACCAGGAATATATTCCCTTACCAGGAAAACGCAGACGCCCTCTTCAACTCAGCCCTCATATTCGAGCTCCCTATGCTGAAATACTATGCCGAACCTCTTCTGAGGAGGATTTCTCCAAGTTCCCCGGCATATACCGAAACAGTGAGGCTGCTGAAGTTCCTGGACTACATCGTTGCCCTGCAGCCTTCAGAGATCGAAGCTATTCCTCCGACCTCCATCATGAGAGAATTCATCGGCGGACAGACTCTCTAGATAACTTCCATGTCTTTGGAAAGCATCCATCCTTGGCGGCCATCCGCCAAGGATATGTTTTTCCATTCTCCCACCTGGTCCAGGACCTTCACCTTGGTGCCTTCATGGATGACGAAAAGATCCTTGGCTGATTCACCTCCAGGAGAGCTCTTCACGGCCGACACCGGCGCCATCACGATAGCATCGTCGGAAGCCTTATAGTCCGCCCTCTGCCAAAGGGAGAAGGCAAATGAACCAATGGATAACAGAAGGAACACGATGCCTGTGTAGAAACCGGTCCTGCGCCTTGCCGGGCTGGAAGACAGCATGAACAGAAGTGCCATAGCCAATGCCGCGGCCAGGAATATCAGGAACAGCACGGCCCACGCGTTGGATCCCAGGGAATAGCAGACCTTGCGGGCGAGGCTCTTCAAGATGAATTCAGGCACCGGCTCGATCTTGTCCTGTACGAAGCCGGAAGCGAAATCAAGGTTGTACCTTGCATCTGAATATGACGGATCCAGTTTAAGGGCACGCTCATAGTACAAAACCGCCTTCGGGTAGTCGTTCTGCTTGAAGAATGCGTTGCCGATGTTGTAGAAAAGGACCGGGGACTCCTTCCCGGACATCGATGCCGCCTGCCACAGCACAGCCGCTTCCTGATACCTGCCGTCTGAATATGCAGCCACGCCTGCATCCCAGAGGGAATCCACTGGTGCACCGAGGAAATCTTCTACGGAAAAAGCGGGCAAGGTTTCCTCCTTCGGAGTCAGGGAAGGCACGAAGGTGTTCGTGGAAGAAGAATCGGAAACGTTCAGGACAAGACCACCCTCACCTTGAGCCATAAGGTTCTGGGAAAGACCAAGGCCCAGGATCAAGGCAATCACGGCAACTCCCTCTCCGGCCTTGTGGAAACGGCTATGGGACTTGTAGCTGGAATCGATGTCCGAGATTACCTTCACTGCACTGTCAAAATGGGTCTGCATGGCATCGTGACCGGCATCCGGAGAATAGCGAGCGAACTCGCAGCTGTCCAGCAGGTCCGTGAAGGCTTTCGCACTCTCTTCGCTCACTCCTCCTTCGGAAAGCGCAGCGGCTATGTTGTCTTTGTTCAATTCGGACATATCCATGCTAAGTTTATCTGATGTAAATCCAAGCAGAGCCTTGTGCAATTCCTCGTAGAATGCAGTGTAGAGGTTCTTGTCCAGATACTCTCCTGCCTGCTTGAGACGTTTGCGGGCCATCTTGGTAGCCTTGCGGTTCTTCGTAAGAGCCACATCAGCCTTCATCGCTGCAGCTTTCCTCAGCCCAAGTGCCAGGGCAAGGGCGGCCAGGAGCAGAAGAGCGGCAAGCAGCCAGAACAAAGGAGACAGGACGAAGAAGGAACCTTCCTTGCGGAAAGACGGTTTCTTCGTAGAGATATACCGGATGTCTCCGGCAAGGCTCTTGACATCCCTGCGTTCCACGCCTTGGGACACCACAGTGGAAGAAGATTCCGAGCCCTTTCCCTTTGCGACCTTGATAGTCAGGGGTTCTGTCCTAAGGGTTACGTATTTCCCTGCATTGACGTCATAGTAGGAATATTCTACCGGCTCGATGGTGAATTCTCCGGCACTGCGAGGGATGAAAGGATATTCGAATGTCTTGCTCCCGGAAGTTCCACCGTTGCTCTTGTCGGTGTTCTCAGAGACCTTGGTGTCATAAACTTCGAAATCCGGAGGGAAACTGACCTTCGGGTCTTCGAGCAAGGCCACGTTGCCACGGCCTGTGACAGTCAGGATAAGTGAGGCGGCATCATGCGTCTTGAGCTCGCCTGATGTCAGGCGGGCCGAAATTCCGTAGTTGCCTACACCGCCTCCGAAGGAGGCCGGTTGACCGGCTGGCAGAGGGTTGACCTTCACCCTTTGGGCTGAAGTAGTGATCCTCTTGCGGATGGTCCTGTATTCATCCTGGAAGAAACTGTCGAAGATGCTGTTGGAAGAACCGGATCCGACCCTTACGTTGACAAGGCACACCAACTCGGCAGGATCGATGGTGATGGTTCCGGCCTGCTGAGGAATCAATACATATGTCCTGAGTACGGCAGTGCTGTAGATCTTGTCGTCGAAACTCTCGCGTTTGAACTCTATGTTTGTCGGAGCATAGGTTTCCTGACTCCAGAAACCATTGAAAGAAGGGAATTTCGCGTTCTCAAACCCGGCGATGTTCACCCTCTGGTAAAGCTTCAGCGTAGCAGTCAACGGTTCGCCGATCACTACTTCCGAACGGCTTAGGGAAAGCCTGAGGAACAAGTCCCCCGAAGCTATTTCCCCACTGAAAGAGGAAGATGATTTTCCGCTGGAAGAATTGCTCCCGGACGAAGAAGAGCCCGAGGAAGACTGCGAGCCGGAGCCCTGTGAGGAAGAAGCATCCGTCACCACCTGGATGGAGAAAGGCGCTGAGGAGATCTGATTGTCACCGACAGATGCCGTCGCTGCCGGAATCTGGAAGGTACCGGTGCTTTTCGGCATGAGTATGTAGGTATATGTGGTCTGGTGCGAAGAAGTCTTCTTGCCGTTGATGATCTGGACACTGGTGGAAGTACCTCTCTGCGGACCCCATACAAGCTGGAAGTCCTCTCCGGGAGACCAAGTGAAATTGGATGGGTTCTCTTGTCCGGCCACCACGAAAGTGACATTGAACTGCTCTTCCATGCCGACCACGTTCGGAGCCTGCACCTTGATGGAATTCTGCGCAAACGTAACCGTGGCCGCAAAGAGCAGCAGCGCTGCGGTATATAGGAACTTCTTCATATTCTTACCAATTCTTGTCTTTCTGGCGGGATTTCAGAAGGGCCGCCTTTTCTTTCTGGACTTTGTCGCTGGTTTCTTTCTCGCGAGCCTGGATGGCTTTCAGCATCTGTTGAGCCTGCTGTGGGGATATCTTGGCCTCATCTTGAGGAGGCTGCTGCTGGTTCTGGTCGTCCTGGCCCTGGTTCTGTTCTCTCTCCTGGTCGTTCTTGCCCTGACTCTGGTTGTCATTGTCCTGGTTGTCGTTATGGTCCTGGTCCGGGTCCTTGTTACTGGAGCCGCCACCTTCTTTCTTCTGCATAGCCTTGGCATAGGCCAGGTTCTCCTTGGCTTCAAGGTCTCCCGGATTGCGCAGCAGGGACTGCTGGTATGCCTCCACGGCAGCGTCCCAGTCTTTCTTCATGCTGGCCACATTGCCGAGGTTGTAGTAATAGTCTGCAGCATTGACGGACGCCGGGGCAGCATCCTTGATCCTCTCCAGGGATTTGCCGGCCTCCTCGTAGTTTTCCTGACGATAGAGAGAGTTCGCAAGATTGTAGTTCGCTGCGAAAGAGGCTGTATCCTTGACCTGAGCTTTTCTGTATTCAATCTCAGCCTTCTGCCAGTCCCCTTTTTCATATTGGCGGTTACCGGCACGGACCTCCCTCCGGTCGACCTGAGCATGCAAGCAAAGTGACAGGAGCAATAAAGGCAGTGCCATGGAATATCTGAAGTTGACCATCATTTCTCTTCAAACAAATGCCTGCGGGACTTCCTTTCTCCGATCAGCATCTCCAGCACGAAGAAGAAAAGGGCAATCCCAAGGAAATACATGAACTGTTCGTCGTATTCTTCGAAGACTATGGAATTGAATTCCTCGTCTTCCATCTTCCTGATATCGTTTATGATAGGAGTAAGGCCGAATTCGTCGTTCCCGGCCCTCACATATGTTCCTCCTCCGGCCTCGGCCACCTGCATGAGGGTCTCCTCATCCAGCCTGGTCACCACGATCTGGCCGTCCTTGTCCTTGAGCAAGCCTCCGTCAACCGGAATAGGCTGCCCCTCGACTGACCCGACGCCTATGGTATAAACCTTGATCCCCGCATCCGCAGCTTCCTTGGCAACAGCTACCGGGTCGTCCTCATGGTTCTCTCCGTCTGTTATGACTATGATGGCGCGGCTGTGTTCGCTCTGGGCGCTGAAACTCTTCATCGCCGTCCGGATGGCTTCTCCAATGGCCGTTCCCTGGATCGGAACGGACTCGGTGGAGATGGAATTCAGGAACATCTTGGCACTCACATAGTCGGAAGTGATAGGGAGCTGGACGAAAGAGCTTCCGGCGAATATTATCAAGCCCACCCTGTCGTCCTGGAGTTTATCCGTTATGCGTGAGATAGCAAGCTTGGCCCTTTCAAGACGGTTCGGAGTGTAGTCCTTTGCAAGCATGGAATTGGAGACGTCCAGAACCACCATGATCTCAGCCCCTTTAGCCTTCCTCTCGCTGAGCTTCGCGCCGATCTGCGGCCTTGAAAGGCCGATGACGAAGAAGAAGAATGCCAGGGAATACAGGACTGCCCGGACCCATCTCTTGGACTTGGACCAGGAAGGCATCAACCCCTCCACCAGTTCCTCATCCCCGAATTTGAGCAATCTGTTCCTGCGCGCCCTCATCCAGAGCGCGAGCCCCAGGAAGAAGAACGGGATGAGCAGCAACAGCAGCAGGTATCTTGGATTTGCGAATATTATCACGGCAACCTCCTGATCAAAAGTTTAACCAGCATCTCGAGAATCAGGAATACCAAGGCGGCAAGGGCGTAACCGACAAACAGCTCCTTGTAGATTGGGAAACTGTCGATCGTGGTCCGGGTCTTCTCCATCTTGTTTATCTCAGAATATATCTCGGAAAGTTTTGTATTGTCGGTGGCCCTGAAATAGCTTCCGCCGGTCTTCTGGGCGATGCTCTTGAGCAAATCCTCGTTCAATTCCACCTTCATGTTCTGCATCTGGACTCCCCACGGAGTCATAACCGGATAAGGGGCTTCTCCCTTTGCTCCGACGCCGATGGTATATACCCTGATTCCATATGTCTGAGCTATGTCCGCCGCGGTTTCAGGAGCTATCTCTCCGCTGTTGTTGTCACCGTCCGTAAGGAGTATCACCACACGGCTCTTGGCATCGGAATCCTTCATCCTGGCCACTGCCGTGGCAAGACCGTTACCGATAGCCGTACCGTCTTCAAGAAGTTCGGTCGAGATCTCCTTCATCAAGTTGATGAGAGTAGCTCGGTCCGTGGTGAGAGGGCACTGAGTATAGCTTTCGCCGGCGAAAACCACTATTCCCATCCTGTCCGAAGGCCTCTGGGCTATGAACTCGATGGCTATGTCTTTCGCTGCACTGATACGGTCCGGATTGAAGTCCCTGGCCAGCATACTGGAAGAAACGTCCATGGCAAAGACTATGTCGATGCCTTCGGTGTCCACCTTCTCGACCTTCGTCGAGGACCTTGGACGGCTCATGGCCACGATGATCAGCGATAGGGCAAGGATCCTGAATATGAAAGGAAGATGCCTCAGCCAGGCGAGTACGCTGCTACCGCCGGCTTTCCAAGGAGTCGCTTTCGAGACCCTCAGGTGAGGCTTCCTGTCTTTGATCTCAAGATAGATGTAGCGTGCTGCCAGCAGGACCGGAAGCACCAGGAGCCAAAGCAGTTTCGGATATTCAAAAAACATTATTCGCCTCCTCCTTCCTTAGCTTCAGACTGTTCCTGGGCGAGTTGAGACTGATACGTAGCCGTCACGAAGCGGACGGCGGCAGGCAAAGCGGCAGCATTCTCCTCGTCGGTAGCGAATGCTTTGGCGAACTTTACCAGGTCTGCGGTCTCGAACAATTCCTTTGTCGCAGAGTACAAATCGGCAGGAATGTCCTTCTTGTCCTTGAGTTCCGAGAATATCTCGGCAGTAGTCATTTCCGGAGCATCTATGCCGAAACGGGCGTCAATGTATTCACGAAGGGCGTCGGTTATGCCGGAATAGAATACCTTCTGTTTCTCCGGAGCCCAGTACTTGCTACCCCTGTATCCTTCCAACTTCCTGAGGGCCACCACGTAAGGTGGGTCCTTGCGTCCCGTTTCAGCAGACTCCTTCTTCCTCCTTGAAGCCAGCAGGGCCCAGACAAGGATACCGAGTACAGCTGCGCCCCAAAAGGCCAGCAGGTACGGAAGTATCTCCCTGAATGTCAACGGATATCTGATCTGCCCCTTGAGGTCATGGACCTGGTAGGTGGCAGTATCGACAGGCATGGTCCGGACATCAAGGGTCTGAGGATCGAACAGCAGGGAATCAATACGGCCATCAGCAGAGGCCTTGAGGACGGGAAGACGCGGAAGTTCATAAGAGCCTTCATCGAAGGACGTTATGACCATGTAAACATCAATGTCGTATGATTTGGGATCCTTGCGTCCGCCATGGACCTTTACCGTGTCGGACATCCATGGAGCAACGACTACGATACTGTCTCTCAACCCCTTGGAAAGGTCCGCGAGCCCCAGTCCCGTTCCTTCCGGGACATCGGTCAGATGGAAGCCATAACGGAACTGGTCACCGATCAGCACGGTGTCTCTCTTCTGTAGAGGCTCCAGGAAGGAGCCCTTCATCTCCACCACCTGCCCGAAAGACACGGCAGGCAGGAAAGCAAAAAGGAATGCGAAGAAAACCGATAGTCTTTTCATATCCTATCTCCTCCCGAAAAACGCCATCAGACCCTTCACATAGTCATCGCCGGTAGCGATGTCGACAGAATCAATCTGATAGCGGTTGAAAAGCTTGCTTTCATTCTCGGCCACCGAAGCGAACCATTTCGAATATTCCGAACGGACCTTCTTGCTGGAAGTGTTCACCCAGGCCGATTCACCGGTCTCGGAATCCTTGACATGCACCAGTCCGACGGAAGGTATCGTCTTCTCGCGGTTGTCATGGACTTTTATTACAGAGATGTCATGCCTGTTCCGTGCCACCTTCAGGGCATCCTCATAACGAGGGGTCCCGTCAGGATTGACATCCAGCATGTCCGAAAGCACGAAAGCGGTGCATTTCTTCTTCATCGCGTTGGTCAGGTACCTCAGGGCTTCACCGATATCGGTCCCGTCCGACTTCGGTTTCAGTTCAATTATCTCCCTGATGATATGAAGCAGGTGGCTGCGACCTTTCTTCGGAGGGATGAACTCCTCCACCCGGTCACTGAAGAAAAGTGCTCCAACCTTGTCATTGTTGATGACAGCAGAGAAACTGAGCACGGCAGCAATCTCCGCCAGAAGGTCTCTCTTGGTCTTGGTTTCAGTTCCGAAAAGTCCGGAACGGCTGATATCGATCAGCAGGACCACGGTCATCTCCCTCTCCTCTTCGTACACTTTGACATACGGAGAGCGGAGCCTTGCAGTTACGTTCCAGTCCATCGAACGGGGATCGTCGCCGTACTGGTACTCCCTCACCTCGCTGAATGCCATTCCACGCCCCTTGAAGGCGCTATGGTATTCACCGGCAAAAATCTGGTGGGAAAGTGCCCTGGTACGGATTTCTATCTTCCGGACCTTGCGCAGCAGTTCGTTGGCTGAAGTGTTTGAAGGCATATTCAATGGACACTAAGGAACCTGAACGGCATTGATGACTTCGGCGATGATCTGCTCGGTGGTGACATTCTCGGCCTCAGCCTCGTATGTCAGCCCGATCCTGTGGCGTAGGACTTCGTTGCAGACAGCCCTCACGTCCTCAGGGATCACATATCCCCTCCTCCTGATGAAGGCATAAGCCTTTGAGGCCATCGCAAGCGAGATACTTGCACGAGGAGAACCGCCGAACGAAATCAGATCCTTGATCTTGCCAAGGCCGTAGTCCCCAGGAGTCCTGGTAGCATAGACGATATCAACTATGTATCTTTCGATTTTTTCGTCCATATAGACATCCCGTACCACCTTCCTGGCGCTCACGATGTCCTCCGGCTTGATCACAGGGCTGGCCTTCGGGAACTCGCCGGTGTTGTTCATCCTGATGATCTGCTTCTCTTCATCCTTCTTCGGATAGCCTACGACCACCTTGAGCATGAATCGGTCCACCTGTGCCTCAGGAAGAGGATAGGTTCCCTCCTGCTCGATAGGGTTCTGGGTCGCCATCACAAGGAATGGCTCCGGAAGCTTGAAAGTATCGTCGCCAATCGTAACTTGACGCTCCTGCATGGCTTCCAGAAGGGCGGACTGCACCTTCGCAGGAGAACGGTTGATTTCATCCGCCAGCACGAAGTTGGCGAAAACCGGGCCCTTGTGGACCTCGAACCTTTCATCTTTCTGGGAATATATCATCGTTCCGATGAGATCCGCAGGGAGCAGGTCCGGAGTGAACTGGATCCTGCTGAACTTGGCATCGATAGCCTGGGACAAAGTACTGATCGCCAGGGTCTTGGCAAGTCCCGGCACACCTTCCAGGAGGATATGTCCGTTAGCCAGGAGACCGATCATCAGATTCTCGACCAGATGCTTCTGGCCCACGATAACCTTCCCCATCTCGAGGGACAGCATGTCCACGAATGCGCTTTCCTGCTGGATCCTGTCGTTCAATTCTTTGATGTTAACACTTTCCATATTGTGGTTAATTGTTTAATTTTGCTTTCAAGTCAAATCTGATAAACATGCGCTACAAAATCACCTTGTCCTATGACGGCTCCGGCTTCTGCGGTTGGCAGGTCCAGAATGATGCACCCACCATCCAAGAGTGTCTACAGAATGCTCTATCGACTCTCTTGAAGGAGGAAATCGCCGTTACAGGGGCTGGCAGAACAGATTCGAAGGTTAATGCAATAAGTTATGTCGCTCACTTCGAAACGGCTGCCCGCGACCTTGACGCCGGCGATTTTGGCTACAAAATAAATGCCATCCTGCCCCATGGAATCATGGTTCATTCGATAGTACCGACGGACCCGCTTTTCCACGCCAGGTTCGACGCCCGGATGCGTGAATACAAGTACTTCATCCACCGAAGGAAAGATCCGTTCATGACTGAATATTCATACCTCTACACTTTCAGGATCGACGTTGAAAAGATGAATGAGGCAGCCTCCCTGCTGCTCGGAGAGCACGACTTTTCCTGCTTCGAAAAGGTGGGAAGCGACAACAAGACCTCCATCTGCAAGGTTTCATACGCCCGGTGGGAGGAATATACCCCTTCGCACGTAAGCCTCATGGGCTACCCTGCAGGAGAAGGGGATTACTTCGTATTCACGATCCGTGCGGACCGATTTTTGCGTAACATGGTCCGGGCGGTCGTGGGATCGCTTCTCGAGATCGGCAGGGGTCGTCATGACAAAGCCTGGATGGAGGGTCTCCTGGAAGGGGGTAGCCGCAGCGACGCGGGAGAATCCGTCCCTGGACACGCTCTTTTCCTGACCAAGGTTGAATATTAGAGAATCTCGATTTTTTTGATTAATTTTGTAGCTTGATAAAAATGAATAATATTAAACGTACGTTATAATTATGATTTTCCAACTTTTACAGGTAGGAGTCGATTCCGCCGCATCCCAGATGGCCGACTCTCTCGCCAAAGCCGCTTCGGCAGCTCCACAGCAGGTAGAGCAGTCATATTCACTCATCAGGATGGCAACAAAGGGAGGATGGCTGATGATCGTCCTCGCAATACTTTCCGTCATTGCCATCTACATCTTCGGCAAGAAGTGGTGGATGATCCACAAGGCCCAGCAGGTGGACAAGAACTTCATGAGGGACATCCGTGACTATATCCACGAAGGCAAGGTCAAGAGTGCCGTCTCCCTCTGCGAAAAGTTCGATTCCCCTGTCGCCCGCATCACCCAGAAGGGTATCGAGCGCATCGGAAGGCCTCTGAACGACATCCAGACGGCGGTCGAAAATTGCGGAAATGTCGAGATCGCAAGGCTTGAGAAAGGTCTTCCGACACTGGCGACCATCGCCGGAGGAGCTCCGATGATCGGATTCCTCGGTACCGTACTTGGTATGGTCCAGGCCTTCTTCAACATGTCCAACGCCGGCAACAACATCGACATCACCCTTCTTTCAAGCGGTATCTACACCGCCATGATCACAACGGTGGGTGGTCTTATCGTAGGTATCCTGGCCTACTTCGGCTACAACTACCTTACTTCACAGATTTCCAACCTCGTGTACAAGATGGAGAGCACGACCATCGACTTCATGGATCTCCTGCACGAGCCTGCTGAAAACGAATAGGAGAGAAGGAAATGGCATTCAAGAGAACCACGAAGGTCCTTTCGGAGGCGGGCAGCACATCGATGACTGACCTGGTGTTCCTGTTGCTGATCTTCTTCCTGGTCACTTCGACACTGGTCAATCCGAACGCGCTCAAGCTGTTGCTTCCGAAAAGTACCGGTCAGGTGACTGCGAAACCTACCGTCAGCGTGTCCATCAAGGACTGGGGACACGACAGGTTCACCTATCACCTCAACGGAGACGAGACTCCGGTAATGTATTCAGAATTGGAGGATGGTCTGGTGGAACTCCTTCAGAGTGAAGAGGATCCTACTTTCTCCATCTATTCGGACGAGAGCGTTCCTATCAAGGAAGTGGTCTCGATCATGAACATCGCCAAGAGGAACCACTACAAAGTGATCCTGGCGACACAACCCGAATGACAGGACATAGCAAGTCATGAAACAATATCTGCGTGAAAGGGAAAAGGATGCAAAGACATCCACAGGGGCCGGAGTCCTTCTGACTGCCGGGGTACACCTGCTGATCCTGCTTTGCTGCGCTTTCACGGGAATGAAATACCTCTACCCGCCTCCTCCTGAGGAAACCTTCCTGATCGACTTCGAGCAGGAAGAAGAACCTGTCATACTCAGGGAACAGCAGGGCAGGCAGCCGCAGGCTGAGGAAATCGACCTCAGCAAACCTGTGGAACTGATCCAGAGGAGCGAATCGCCTCACAAGTCCGACAAGCCGGCCAAGACCGCCCAGGCCAAACCGGACAGCCACGGAGATGTTGAGACCCCTGCCCCGAAGGAAGAAATAAACAAGAACGCCCTGTTCCCGGGGATGAGCAAGAAAGACTCTTCCAACGCACCTCATTCAGCCTCTCAACCATCAGGAACATTCAAGGCCGGACATCCTCAAGGTAATACCTCAAACGGGAAGGCTGACGGTGTGCCGAACGCAAGGCTCAAAGGCAGGAACGTACTGGGCGCCCTTGCAAAGCCTGATTACACAGTCCAGGATGAAGGAACCGTGGTGGTGGAAATCTGGGTAAACAAGAGCGGAAACGTGACGAAGGCCGTGGCCGGAGCCCAGGGAACGACTGTAAGCAACCCTACCCTGTGGGCTGCAGCAAGGGTTGCCGCTATGAAGACTCACTTCAACCAGAGCGCAGATGCTCCGGAACTTCAGCAAGGAACGATAACTTACATATTCAAACTTAAATAAGGATTTATTTTATTTACACCTAAAAGTGGCGTGAGCCACAATGTATCATGGAAGAAAAGAAATATGGCGACTACGAAGGCCGCGAAGAGCGTAGGGATTACGCAAGGAACGAATCCAGGACCGGCTATTCATCTGAAGGAAGGAAACTGAGACCGAGAAGGAAGGCCTCGCCGGTAGCATCATCCAACAGCGAAGGAGAATACAGACCATACGAGCGTCCTAACCGAAGCAGTTATGGAAATAACCGTAACGGGGGTTACCAGGGACGCCGCTACGACGAGAACCGGAGCTATGGCAGCAACCGCAACCACGAAGACAACCGTAACCGCGACGACAACCGCAGCTACGGCCAGCATCGTACCTACGGCAGCAAGCGGAGCTACCAGGACAACAACCAGGAAGGACATCACCGTTCTCCATACGGGCAGAACCGTCCTTCATACGGACAGGGTCGTCCGTCACATGGACAGGGTCGTCCGTCATACGGGCAGAACCGGAATTCCTCTTATGGCCAGAGGCGCAGTTTCTCCGGTGAGGGCCAGGAAGGTGGAGAAAGGAGGTCTTACGGCAGGAAACCTGCCGGTCAGAAGAAGTTCTCCCGCAGGACCGATCCTCACTTCACGGAGACTGACGAGGCAGGAATCAACGTGATGCTTTCACGCAAGCCTCAGGTTGACAATGCAGCCCTGTCTGACAATGACACCGTTGCTACTCCTATCAAGGAAGAGATCCGCCTCAATAAGTTTATCGCCAACTCCGGTGTATGCTCCCGCAGGGAAGCCGACACCTTCATCCAGGCCGGTGTGGTGACCGTCAACGGAGAGGTAGTCACCGAACTTGGAACCAAGGTCAACGTACTGAAGGACGAAGTCCGCTTCAACGGTGAAAGGCTCAAGGGCGAAGAGAAAGTGTACATCGTCATGAACAAGCCTAAGGGCTTCGTTACGAGCGCAAGTGACCCGCACGCGGACAAGACCGTGATGGACCTCCTCAAGGGCTGCACTACCAGGGTGTTCCCTGTTGGAAGGCTGGACAAGAACACTACCGGAGTCCTGATGTTCACCAACGATGGCGAGATCGCCGAGCAGCTCACCCATCCTTCATACAACAAGAAGAAAATCTACCAGGTGATCCTGGACAAGGCTCTTGATGAAGAAGACAAGGAAAAGATCCTTGTAGAAGGACTTGAGTTGAACGACGGCGTGATCAAGGCCGACGAACTTGAATACATCGACGCGGAAGACCACCGCAGGCTCGGTATCGAGATCCACTCAGGGAAGAACCGCATCGTCCGCAGGATATTCGAATCCCTCGGCTACGACGTCAAGGCCCTGGACAGGGTTTACTTCGCAGGTCTCACCAAGAAGGGTCTCAAGAAGGGAGAGTGGAGATATCTCAGCGAGGGCGAGGTGAATATCCTCAAGATGGGCGCTTATGTCTAGTCCTCAGAAGCACACTGAACATCGCGCAGGATTCGTCAACATCATCGGTAATCCGAATGTCGGCAAATCCACGTTGATGAATGCCCTGGTCGGGGAAAAGCTTTCCATCGTGACAGCAAAGGCCCAGACCACCAGGCACCGCATCATGGGCATCGTCAACACCGATGACTACCAGATCGTATATTCCGACACCCCCGGCATGCTGAAGCCGAACTACAGGCTTCAGGAGGACATGATGAAATTCGTCGATGCAGCTATCGGCGATGCCGACATCATCCTCTACGTTACGGATGTAGTCGAAAAGGCAGACAAGAACGGAGAATATATCCAGAAACTGCAGAAGGTTGAATGCCCGGTGGTCGTCGCCATCAACAAGATCGACATCAGCGACCAGGACAAGGTGGTCAAACTCATTGCCTACTGGCAGGAACTGCTTCCGCAGGCTCTGGTCATACCGGTTTCAGCCAAGGAGCATTTCAACCTCGAAAGCGTGCTGAATGCAATCGTAAGCAAGCTTCCGGTTTCTCCTCCTTGGTTCGACAAGGACCAGTTCACGGACCGCAACCTCCGCTTCTTCGCTTCCGAGATCATCCGAGAGAAGATCCTCGAAAACTACAGCCAGGAAATCCCTTACAGTTGCGAGGTAGTAGTGGAATCCTTCAAGGAGGGAAAGGAGAGGTACGAGATAGGAGCCGTCATCTACGTGATGCGTGATTCCCAGAAAGGGATAATCATCGGAAAGGCCGGTTCCGCATTGAAAAAGACCGGCACCGAGGCCAGGATCGAGATGGAAGACTTCTTCCAGAAAAAAGTTTACCTCCAGCTGTTCGTGAAAGTAGATGCGGACTGGAGAGAAAACCGCCGCGAACTGCGCAAGTTCGGATACGAAGAATAGACAATGACAGACGAAAGGGATAATATCGAAATCGACGACGAAGGGTTGAATGAAGCTCCCCTCGAGGATACGGGGGAATCCGAATCCGGGAAATACGACAGGCTGCTCAGTTCCGACAGCCGGAAATACAAGCTTTCCGGGATGTTCAAGGACTGGTTCCTCGACTATTCTTCATACGTTATCCTCCAAAGAGCAGTACCTCACATCGTCGATGGCCTTAAACCTGTGCAGAGGCGTGTGCTCCACGCCATGTACAAGATGGATGACGGCAGCTACACGAAGGTAGCCAACATCGTCGGCCAGGCAATGCAGTACCACCCTCACGGTGACCAGTCCATCCTCGGAGCCCTCGTCCAGCTCGGCCAAAAGGGTCTCCTGATAGACTGCCAGGGAAATTGGGGAAACATCCTTACCGGTGACAGCAACGCCGCTCCGCGTTACATCGAAGCTCGCTTGAGCAAGTTCGCCAAGGAAGTGGTCTTCGACCCGAAGATCACCCATTGGATGACCTCATACGACGGACGCAACCAGGAGCCGACCGAACTTCCTGTCCGCTTCCCTCTCCTGCTAGCCCAGGGTACCGAAGGCATCGCTGTCGGTATGGCTTCCAAGATACTACCGCACAACTTCAACGAACTCCTGGACGCCTCAGTAGCCATTCTTGAAGGCAAGGATTTCACCATATACCCTGACTTCCCTACCGGAGGAAGCGCAGACTGCAGCAACTACAAGGACGGGGCCCGCGGTGGCAGTGTCAAAGTCCGCGCGAAGATCGAAAAGATCGACAAAAACACCCTGGCCATCACCGAGATTCCTTACGGAAAGACCTCCGAGGTCATAAAGGACTCCATCATCAGGGCCAAGGACAAGGGCAAGATCAAGATCAAGAAGATCGAGGACATGACCACCGACAAGGTGGAGATCGTCATCCATCTTCCTAACGATGTATCCCCGGACAAGACCATCGATGCGCTGTACGCTTTCACGGACTGCGAATGCAACATCACCCCGAACGCCTGCGTCATCGTGGACGACAAGCCTCAGTTCCTCAACGTCAAGGACATCCTCATCTACGACACCAACCACACCAGGGACCTCCTGAAGTGGCAGCTCGAAATCAGGCTTGGAGAACTTGAGGATGAATGGCACTACGACTCCCTCGAAAGGATATTCTTCGAGAACCGCGTCTACAAGATCCTCGAGCAGGATCAGAAGTCTTGGGAAGAACAGCTCCAGGACGTATTCAACGAGATGAAGAACTACCAGGACCTTCTCCGCAGGGAGATCGTCATGGAAGACATCTACAAGCTCGTGGAGAAGCCCGTGCGCAAGATTTCCAAGTTCGACACCAAGGCCATGGACGAGAAGATACTCTCGATAGAAGCCGAGATGGAGAAGGTACGCGACAACATCGAGAACATCACCGCCTACACCATAGACTGGTTCAAGACCCTGAAGCAGAAATACGGAAAGCCTTTCAAGAGGCTCACGGAGATTTCCGCCTTCGAAACCATCGCAGTGACCAAGGTGGTCAGCAACAACGCCAAGCTCTACGCCAACTACCAGGAGGGCTTTGTCGGACTGAATCTCAAGAAGGACGACAACGGTGTCTTCGTGAGCGAGTGTTCCGATCTTTCCGAAATCCTGGTCATCGCCAAGGACGGCAAGTACAGGATCACCAAGGTCACGGACAAGGCCTTCTTCTGGAAGGACCTCCTGTATGTCGGAGTATTCAACCGCGGCGACACAAGGACCATCTACAATGTCATCTACCGGGACGGCAAGAGCAGCCTTTCCTACGCCAAGAGGTTCGCAATCACCAGCGTCACAAGGGACAAGGACTACGACATCACGACCGGTACCGAAGGGTCCAAGATCCTCTGGTTCACTGTGAACCATAATGGGGAAGCGGAAGCTGTGAGGATCTACCTACGCCCTCGTCCGAAACTCAAGAAGACCCAGATTGAATATGACTTCTCAACCCTTGCCATAAAAGGCAAAGTCTCAAGGGGGAACCTGGTTTCCAAGAATCCTATTGCAAGGATCCAGCTCAAGAGCAAGGGTGTTTCCACCATCGGAGGAAAGGACATCTGGTACGATGCAGACATCCAGAAACTCAACGATGAGCAGAGAGGTCTCTATCTCGGCGAATTCGGACCGGAAGACAAGGTCCTCGCCATATTCAAGGACGGTACCTTCTATACGACTTCTTTCGATGTGTCCAACCGCTACCAGGGACAGGTCCTCAGGATCGAGAAGTTCGACCCGGACAAGACCTTCACCGCCCTCTATTATGACGCAGCCGCCAAGACATTCTATGTCAAGAGGTTCAGTTTCGTCCTGAGCGACAACACTCCTCTGTCGTTCATTGCTCCGGGAGCCAAGTCATACCTTGTGGACATCTCCGACGACAAGCATCCGCAGTTCCAGGTGACGTTCGGCAAGAAGTACGAGCATCGCGATCCGGAGAATATCGATGCAGAGGAATATATCGCCAAGAAGGGCTACACCGCCAAGGGCAAGAAATGCCATCAGTACGATGTCAAGAAAGTCAGGTTCATCGAGCCTCTCGTCAAGCCGGAGGACGTTGTTCCGGAGCCGGTCGAGCCAATAGAGGAAGAGCCTGTGACTGAAGTCCAGGAAGTGGAGGAAGCTCCGCTCGACATCATCGAGCCTACTTTCGGAGCCAAGCTTCCGGACATAGACAACATTCCTGACATCGGTGAAATCGAAGAACCTACTCTGTTCTGACGCATGGACTGCAACATTGCACTGACTGGCTTCATGGGAAGCGGCAAGACAAGTGTCGGGAAGGAACTCAAGAAACTCCTTCCCGAACTTGAACTAATCGATCTGGATTCCTACATCGAAGCCATGACGGGGATGAGTATTCCAGACATCTTCAGTTCAGAGGGTGAAGATGCTTTCAGGAATATGGAGAAGATGGCGCTGCAGAATATATTCGAAACGAACGAGATGCTTGGCACCCAGTCTATCCTGGCCTTGGGTGGCGGGACGGTGATGACGGAGGCTTGCCGGAGGATTGTCAGGCGGAACTGCAAGTGTTTCTACCTGCGCGGCACTCTCGACACCCTGGCCGCTAACCTGAAGGATGATTCCGGGAACCGTCCCCTGCTCAATTATGGAAAGGATCTCCGTTACACGGTCAAGAAACTCATGGATGTCCGCGGCCCTATCTACGAATCTTCGGCCCATCACATCATTGACATCGACGGCAAAACCCCAACCGAAATCGCCGTCGATATCATCACCTTACTATAGCCGTCGTGCCACTGCAGATTCTCTAAGCAGACCTTTGGCGGACGGCTTCGAAGAGGAGGATGGCAGCGGAGACGGAGACGTTCAGGGAGTCGAGTTCTCCGAGCATAGGGATACGGATGTGGGCATCTGCCGCCTGTCGCCAGATGTCGGTCAAACCGGTGGATTCAGTGCCCATGACTATGGCTACGGGACCCTTCATGTCAGAATCATAATATAGCTCGGAATCCTGGAGTTGAGCGGTCAGGATCTTAATCCCCTTCGATTTAAGCCAAGCGATGGTCTCTTCGGAACCGGCGGTGACCACCTGCCTTGAAAAGACCGCACCTATGCTTGCTCTTATCAGATTGGGATTGTAAAGATCGGTGAGCGGATCGCAGACGATCACAGCATCGGCTCCGGCAGCATCCGCGCTCCTGAGGACAGCACCGAGATTGCCAGGCTTTTCGATGCTTTCCAGCACTGCAATCAGGGGATTCTCACCAAGATCGATGTCTTCCAGGTTGAGATCCCGGTACTTGATTTCGGCAATTATCCCCTCGGTACTCCCCCTGTAAGCGATCTTCTCATAGACTTCCCGGCTTACATGGACGATCCTGCATTCCCTCGCCGACAGCAAGGACGAAAGGTCCTCTCCTCCGAATATCTCGGGACAGACGAAAAAGGTGTCCGGCTCGAAGCCGGCATCCAGGCAATGACCTATCTCGCGTCGGCCCTCGACTACAAAGAGCCCCCTCTCGCGGCGAAGACGGGATTTCTCCTGCAATGCGAGCAAATCCTTGACCTTCGGATTCTGTGCTGACGTGATACGCTCGACCATCTTTAATAGTCCTATTCGTACTCGATTTCCACTTTGATAAGTTTGAACTTGCTGACCATACCGGTAGCACTCGTCTCGTGAGACCGTGTGCGGGTATTGTACGCAAGATACCGTTCCCCATCGATGAAAACGAAGCCAGGAGAAGCCAGGACCCAGTGCTCATCAGGCTCTACCCAGCGGTTCAGCTCGCAAGGGAGCTGGCGTATGAAGGGGCCGTCCGTAACATAGCATCGGAAGCAACATGTGTCCGTAGTACCTCCGTGTGTGTTATAGTAAGTTGGAAAAAGCAGGTCGTAGCGCTTGTCTACCTTGCAGGCTGCCGAATTATACAGGAAGTCCCCGGCCAGTATCTCCGTCTTTCCGATCTGCTCTCCCTGCATATCGAACTCCGCAACGGTCATCCTCCTGTTCCTGTATCTTTCCTGTGTGAGCCTGGAATACAGCTTCAACCGTTTTCCGCGAGGAATCATCACGTTCTGGGTGTCGTGCAGATTGTCATAGAGCATCTTCCTGTCGGTAAACTCCAGCCCATCCTTCGATTTCCAGAGGAAAAGACCGCGCTCCGACATCTTTTCGCCGATCCATTGACAGCCGACCATCCGGAAGGGATAAGCCTTGTCTTTGACCGTAAAGATTGTCTGCTCTACCAACTCATCCATCAGTTTTCCTTTCATCTCGTAATGGAAACCATCCTTGGACTCAGCGTAATAGAGATTCTGGAACTTCTCATTCTCTGCAATTCCGTCCCTGGGATTGGCGATGAAATACATACGGTAGGTACCATCCGGGATGCGGATGATGTTGAACATATTGATGAGTTCCATCCCGAAATCCTGGTTGGATACGATCTCGACAGGCGGCTCGGGGAAACTGACGCCGACCGGACTCTTGCATCTGCCGCTGCAAAGCACCACCGCGACTACAGCGCAGGCGATGGCGCAGAGAAGAAGTATTCGCTTCATGATGATATGGGTTTGACAGGCGTTATGCCTCAGCTTCTTTCTTCAGGGCCTTCTCAGGACGCATCTGAGGGAAGAACAGGACATCCTGGATAGTGGTCTGTCCAGTCATGAACATGGTCAGGCGGTCGATTCCCATTCCTAGACCGGAAGTCGGAGGCATGCCATATTCAAGGGCACGCACGAAATCGTAGTCTATGAACATCGCCTCGTCGTCTCCGTGACTCTTGAGCGCAGCCTGCTCCTCGAACCTCTCGAGCTGGTCGATAGGATCGTTGAGCTCTGAATATGCATTGGCCAGTTCCTTTCCGCAGACGAACAGTTCGAAGCGCTCCGTGAGGTTCGGATTCTCCCTGTGCCTCTTGGTGAGAGGAGACATGGAAACAGGATAATCTATGATGAAGGTAGGCTCCACGAGATGATCCTCGCAGTACTGGCCGAATATCGCATCGATAAGCTTACCCTCTCCCATGGTAGGATCGAACTCCACACCCAGCTTGGTGCAGGTAGCGCGGAGCTGGTCGACATCCATCCCGGCGACATCCACTCCTGCATATTCCTTGATGGCCTCAAGGATAGGAAGGCGGCGGTAACCGGCCTTGAAATCAATCTCGTTCTCCCCTATCTTCACCTTGGTGGTACCGTGGAGTTTAAGGGCTATCTTTTCAAGCATCTTCTCCACGAACTCCATCATCCAGATGTAATCCTTGTAGGCGACATAGATCTCCATGCAGGTAAACTCCGGGTTGTGGGTCTTGTCCATACCTTCGTTGCGGAAATCCTTGGCGAACTCATACACACCACTGTAGCCACCTACGATGAGCCTCTTGAGGTAGAGTTCGTTGGCAATCCGCATATAGAGATCTATGTCCAGCGCGTTATGGTGCGTGATGAACGGACGGGCCGTTGCACCACCAGGAATCGACTGGAGGATAGGAGTTTCCACCTCTAGGCAACCGGCCTCGTTGAAATATTCACGCATGGTAGCTATGATCTGGGACCTCTGGACGAACACGTCACGGACCTGCGGATTCACGATGAGGTCCACATACCTCTGGCGGTAGCGGAGTTCAGGATCCGAGAAGCCGTCATAGACATTGCCTTCGGCATCGGTCTTGACGATAGGAAGGACTCTCAGCGACTTGCTCAGGACGGTGAGTTCCTTGGCGTGGACACTCAGCTGGCCGGTCTGGGTGATGAAGGCGAAACCCTTGATGCCCACGATGTCACCGATGTCAAGGAGCTTCTTCCAGACGGTATTGTACATAGTCTTGTCCTCTCCAGGGCAGATCTCATCACGTTTCACATATATCTGGATCCTTCCGGTGGAATCCTGGAGTTCGCCGAAGGACGCTGCTCCCATGATCCTGCGGGACATGATCCTCCCGGCTATGCATACTTCCTGGAAATTACCCTTCTCCGGGTCAAACCCCTCAGCTATTTCCTTGGTCGTCGCATTGACCGGATAAAGTGGTGCCGGATAAGGATTTATACCCAATTCCCTCAACTTTGCAAGAGATTCGCGCCTGATGACCTCCTGCTCGCTTAATTCCATGTTTGCCATATATTGTCGTTTTGAATTTCAAAAATACTACTTTTAATTCATATTCTGAAATTAAATCCTTATCTTTGTGTAATATGGCAAAGGAGCGTAAATGGATAGTCAAGGAACAGGCCGATCCTGAGAAGGTGGGAAGACTTTCCGCCGAACTGGGCATCGACCGGGTCCTCGCCGAACTGCTTGTCAAGAGGGGCGTAGAGACCTTCGAGCAGGCCCGCTCCTTCTTCCGCCCGAATCTCCAGGACCTCCATAACCCATTCCTGATGAAAGACATGGAAGTCGCAGTGGACAGGGTCAGGAAAGCCATCACATCCGAAGAGAAGATCCTGGTGTACGGGGACTATGACGTGGATGGAACCACGGCAGTAGCCCTCGTATATTCTTTCCTGAGGCGATATTCCTCAAAGGTGGATTTCTACATCCCGGACCGCTATGACGAAGGCTACGGCCTCTCCTACAAAGGGATTGACTGGGCCAGTGACGGAGGTTTCGGTCTCATCATCACCCTGGACTGCGGCATAAAGGCCAACGAAAAAGTCGAATATGCCAAGACCAAGGGAATAGACGTCATCATCTGCGACCACCACCTCCCGGAGGATACCCTTCCTCCGGCAGTGGCAGTCCTGGATCCGAAGCGGGAAGATGATTCATACCCGTTCGACGACCTGAGCGGCTGCGGAGTCGGATTCAAACTCGTCCAGGCATATTCACAGAAATTCGGCATCCCGTTCGAAACCCTCATCCCATTGCTGGACCTGCTCGTGGTCAGCATCTCCGCCGACTTGGTCACCATGGTGGGCGAGAACAGGGTACTGGCCCATTTCGGCCTCAAGCAATTGAACGAGAACCCTCGCAAGGGTCTCCTCGCCATGGCCACACTTTCCAAGCTTGAGCCAGGTCATCTGACCATCGACGACATCGTGTTCAAGATCGGACCTCGCATCAACGCAGCCGGAAGGATGGAAACCGGAAGGCTGGCCGTAGAGCTTCTCACCGCCTCGGATGAACATCTGGCCAACGTGATAGGCGAACAGATCAACGACAACAACAACGAGCGCAAGAGCATCGACAGGGAGATCACCCAGGAAGCCCTGGAAATGGTTCAGAAAGGTACCGCCCTTTCGACCGGAAACGCCACCATCGTCTATAACGCCACATGGAACAAGGGCGTTGTGGGCATCGTGGCATCCCGGCTCGTGGAAGCATTCTACAAGCCTACGATAGTCCTCACGAAATCCAACGGATTCATCACCGGCTCAGCCAGAAGCGTTTCCGGTTTCGACCTCTACGAAGCCATCGAGAGCTGCGCCGACTTGCTCGAGAATTTCGGAGGCCATGTCTATGCTGCCGGCCTTACCTTGAAGGAAGCCAATCTCAAGGAATTCGTACGGCGGATCGACAAGTTCATCGGAGAGAAGATCACCGAAGAGATGCTGACTCCGGTGACTGAGATCGACGCGAAACTGGAATTCAGCCAAATCACTCCTAAGTTCTTCCGCCTCCTGAAGCAGTTCCAGCCTTTCGGGCCAGGGAACAACAATCCTATCTTCCTGACCGAAAATGTTTCCGACGGAGGCAACGGCCGCAAGGTCGGAGCCGGCGGAGTGCACATGAAACTGGACCTGATCGACGAGAAACAGCCGTTCCACCAGATTCCGGCAATAGCATTCAACATGGCGGATTACTTCGAATACATCAAGGCCGGGAATCCTTTCGACATCTGCTACTCCATCGTGGAGAACTACTACCGCGGCAATTCAACCCTCCAGCTCCGCATCAAGGACATCAAGGAGCGCGAGGAATTCATTTAGGAATATCATATCACACATGCGAAAATTCGGCCTGATCGGAGACCCTGTCTCCCACTCCGCCAGTCCGGCCCTGTTCAGTGCTGCCTACAAGGGCGAAGAGCAGGAAGACGGGAGTGAATATTCATACGACCTCATCGAAGGAAGTGATTTCGAAGCCTCCTGGGAGACTTTCGTCAAGGAGTATTCAGCTATAAACGTCACCGCCCCGTTCAAGGAGAAAGCCTACGCGAAGGTTGAGGAACTCTCGGAACTCGGGAAGGGACTGGTCAGCGGACCTGCAGCCAGGATAGGCGCCGCCAACATCCTGGCCAAGACCACCGAAGGGATTGCAGCCCACAACTCAGACTTCACCGGAATCGTCACCGCCATCGCGGAAGCCTACTACCCCGGAATCGTGGAAGAATTCATCAAGGAATATGGCAGCAGCTTCTACATCAAGATCCACCAGTTCTTCCTGATGAGCCTCGACAGGAGGTTCACCAGCGAACCACAGGCCCTCATAGTAGGTTGCGGAGGAGCCGGAAGGGCGGCAGCAGTGGCAGCCGCAGAGCTCGGCTTCGCCACCGTCCTGATGAACCGTTCCGAAGACAAGGCGCGAGACATCGCCGAAGCCATGCCTGAATACGGATTCCTGGTGGACCCGATCGCGGATTTCAAGGATGCGGTCAAGGAATGTGACCTGGTCATATACACCATTCCCGCAGCCCTTCCGGAGATTGAAAGTTTCTCGGCAGACGATTTCCTGCAGGAAGGCTGCTCCTGCGAGAGCAAGGTCATCCTGGAAGCCAACTACAAGAACCCTTCTTTCGACGAAGTGGCCAGGATGAAGATAGCTTCTGCGGAAGGAATATATATCCCAGGCACCAGATGGCTTCTTTATCAAGCCCTTACCGGCTATCCCCTCATGACCGGGCTTCAGCCGGACCTTCATGCAATGGAGGAAGCCCTGAATGGAACGGTTTTTGGTTAGTGCAAGTCAGGAACTTAAATCTAACTGAATATGAAAAAGATATTTGCAATCCTGTCCATCGCTGCACTGACGGTCATCTCCGCCGGCGCGCAGCCATATTACAGAGGCGGGGGGCCGATGGGGGGACCTGGAGGATACGGCCAGTTCGGCGGCCCAGGTGGGCGTCCTGGAGGTCCTGGTGACAGGTACGGAAGGGGCGGTTACGGACCTGGACGGTTCGACAACAACTGGTACGGCGGAATCAAGTTCGGCCTCGTCGCATCACATGTCGCTTCCGAGTCCAGCGAACTGGATGGCAGAGGAATCCAGACCGGGATGAGCATCGGAACTGCCCTGGGATTCAACATGACCCCCGACGTAGCCTTCGAATCCGGACTCTACTATGTCGAGAAAGGAGGCAGCAGCCGCAATTCATCCGGAAAATTCACCTATGGGCTCAACTATCTCGAGATTCCGCTCGTCTTGAAGTATTACATCTTCTCCCCTGGCAGCAGGGCGGCCTTCCAGCCATTTGCCGGAGCCTACCTCGGACTGGGAGTGGGAGGTGAGATCAAGGACTATGGCATGAGGGAAGCCTTCAGTTCCTTCGACAACGGCTACTTCCGCAGGGGCGACAGCGGACTGCTCTTCGGCTGCGGAGTTTCATATTCCTTCCTGTACGCCAGCATTGGTTACGAACTGGGCCTTGCCAACATAGGCCAGGACCTGTTCAACGAGACCAAGAACAGAGCCCTCGTATTTAGTGTAGGTTTCGCTTTCTAGAATCAGAAATATTCATTAAATTGCATAGGTTTTGGCGGGAAGTCCGCCAAAGCCTGTTTTATTCATTTAACCAAACGTGTAATATCATGTCACTGAACAAAGTAATGCTGATCGGTAACGTTGGAAAAGACCCTGAAGTACGTTACCTCGATGGAAACAACCCGAATTCAGGGAGCACGAAGGTGGCCCAGTTCACCCTCGCAACCACTGAAAGATATCGTGACCGCAATGGAGAACTTCGGGAGAACACCGAATGGCACAACATAGTAGCCTGGAGAAACTCGGCTGACGTGGCCGAGAAATTCATCCGCAAGGGTACCCAGGTCTTCATAGAAGGTAAGCTGCGCACCCGCTCGTGGACGGACCAGACGGGTAACAAGAGGTTCACGACGGAGATCACGGTAGACAACCTCCAGCTCCTCGGCAAGAAGTCTGACAACCCTGGAGCCCAGCCTGCACAAGGTGGTTACCAGCAACCGGCGCAGCCAAGTTACCAGCAACCGGCGCAACCGGCTTACCAACCGCCGGTGCAGCCTGTGCAGCCTGTGCAGCAGGAGCCGATGGACATTTCCCTTGCAGACAACCCTACGGACGACCTTCCATTTTAATAGAATATGAGCGCAAAACTTGATGTTGTCCTCGGACTCCAATGGGGAGACGAAGGAAAAGGCAAGATCGTGGACGTTCTCGCAAGCCGCTACCCGGCAGTCGCCAGGTTCCAGGGCGGCCCGAATGCGGGGCATTCCCTCCACTTCGACGGCAAGAGTTTCGTTGTCAGGAGCATCCCTTCGGGAATATTCCGTGAAGGCTCCATGAATGTAATCGGAAACGGAGTGGTCCTCGACCCCGTGACATTCAGGGAAGAATGTGAGAATATCCTCAAGACTACCGGGATAGACCCGCACGGGAAACTCGTAATCTCCAAGAAAACACACCTCATCCTTCCGACTCACCGCTTGCTGGATGCAGCCTATGAAGCTGCGGCAGGAAAAGGCAAGATCGGATCCACCCTGAAGGGTATCGGCCCGACTTACACGGACAAGGTCAGCCGCCACGGACTAAGGGTGGGAGACATCCTCTCCCCTGACTTCAACGCGCTTTTCGCAAAATTGAAGGAACGCCATCTCAGACTCCTCGGAGACCTGCACTTCGAATGTGACCCTTCCGCCGGAGAACAGGAATGGATGGATGCCATAGGATACCTTAAGGGTTTCGAACTCGTGGACTGCGAGTTCTTCGTCAACGGCTGGCTCTCCGAAGGCAAGGGGATGCTTGCAGAAGGGGCCCAGGGCTCGATGCTGGATGTGGATTACGGCTCCTATCCATTCGTAACCTCATCCTCGACGACGATAGGTGGAGTCTGCACCGGTCTGGGAGTAGCTCCTTCAAGGGTCGGAAAGGTCTTCGGAATATTCAAGGCCTACTGTACCCGCGTCGGATCGGGGCCGTTCCCTACAGAACTTTTTGACGAGACAGGAGAGAAGCTCCGCCAGGTCGGGCATGAGTTCGGAGCCGTCACGGGAAGGCCGCGCCGCTGCGGATGGCTGGATCTCGTAGCGCTCAAATACACTGTCATGGTGGACGGTGTCACCGACCTAATCATGATGAAGTCAGACTGCCTGGACGACTTCGACACCATCAAGGTC
>JBGVAE010000029.1:0-4685 GCA_045224215.1 Candidatus Cryptobacteroides sp.
CTGATTTCCGGCTGCACCGGGAAGGTCAGTACCGGTAAAGGCCAAGGCGGAAAGATGAAGCTGAGCTTCGAGCCATACACTCTGCAGTTGCGCCACACCTTCACCGTGGCGTCGTATTCCAGGACAACCACGCCGGACGTGCAGGTCCGGATCGAATACGACGGACTGACAGGCTACGGGGAAGCTTCAATGCCGCCGTACCTCGGCCAGAGCGTCGAGAGCGTGACGACCTTCCTGAAGAAAGTCAACCTCGAGCAGTTCAGCGACCCGTTCCGGATCGACGAGATCCTGGAATATGTGGACGGCCTCAGTGAGGGAGACTCCGCAGCGAAGGCCGCGGTGGACATTGCCCTCCACGACCTGGTGGGAAAGATGATTGGCCAGCCTTGGTATCGGATATGGGGCCTCAGCCCGGAGAAAGCGCCAGACACCACATTCACCATCGGGATCGACACTCCGGAAGTGGTGCGGGAGAAGACCCGGGAGTGCGCGGACAAGTTCAACATCCTGAAGGTCAAAGTCGGACTGGACAACGACAAGGAAATGATCGAGACTATCCGGGAGATAACGGACCTCCCTATCGCAGTAGATGCCAACCAGGGCTGGAAGGACAAGGAGAAGGCCCTGGATATGATATTCTGGCTCAAGGAACACGGAATCGTGATGGTCGAGCAACCTATGCCCAAGGAGATGCTGGACGCGAATGCCTGGCTGACCGAACACAGCCCGCTTCCGGTATTCGCCGACGAAGCCATCCAGAGGCTGAAGGATATCCCTTCCATCAAGGGCGCCTACCACGGCATCAACATCAAGCTGATGAAATGCACCGGTATGCGCGAAGCCTGGAAGATGGCCAACTACGCACACGCCGAAGGGATGAGGGTTATGCTGGGATGTATGACCGAGACGTCCTGCGCAGTGTCCGCCGCCGCACAGCTGTCTCCGGTGGCTGATTTCGCCGACCTTGACGGCAACCTGCTCATCAGCAACGACCTTTTCGAAGGAATGATCGTAAAAGACGGAAAGATCACACTCCCGGACAGGCCGGGAATAGGACTGAAAAAGCTATAGGATATGGCAAAGATGAAAAGGAGCGAGATTATCCTCTGGATAATGGTCGCAGTCGCGCTTGCCGCGAACATTTGGCTTCCAAAGCACCTCCGGCCCAGGTATTCCTGGGAAAGGGATCTCAGCCAGAGGTATGCTGTCGACTTCGACAAGACGGCCGCAGATGTCAAGGACTATATCAGCAGGTACATCCCGGATGTCACCGATGAGCAGATACAGGCCTGGACGGAGTCCGGAGAACTGGAGTCGAAGGAGATCGGTCGCCGGACGATGTATTTCCGTAATGCAGGACCCAACCTGTTCCGTATAGTTCCTGAGCTGAAGGCCCTGAAAGACTCCATCGATGGCAAAGGTGATGGACTGGACGGCCATCGGGCCATAGATGCCAAGGTCATCCCGCTGATCCGTGAAGACGTTCTCTCCGGCAAAGGATCCATTACCCTTCCAAAGAGGATGAGGGTGCGGTTCAGCGTGACTGTCCCAGTGAATACGGTCAAGGCCGGAAGCACCCTTCGCTGCTGGCTGCCATATCCTAGGCAGGACGTGGCCCGGCAGACTGACATCAAGTTCATCGAGGCCGGAATAGACAGCACCGCCCTTCCTGAGGACAAGATCATATTCTCAGACCCTTCCTGCGCCCACTCCAGCCTCTACATGGAGACCAAGGCCAACCGATATCACGACATTACCTTCTATGAGGTATTCGAATATACCTCGTCGGGCGAATGGCATCCTATAGATTCCGAGGCAGTGAAGTCATATAACAAGGAAAATCCTGAATACCAGGAATATACCTCAGAGCGTGAGCAACACGTCATCTTCACCGACCGTATCAAGGCCCTGGCGGACTCCCTCTCGGAAGGAATCGAGAATCCTTTCCTCCAAGCCAAGGCGTTCTACACCTGGATCGACGCCAACATCCCTTGGGCCTCGGCCAGGGAATATTCCACCATCGAAAACATCCCGGAATACGTGCTTTCCGTCAGGCACGGCGACTGCGGACAGAAAACCCTGCTGCTGATGACCATGTGCCGTTACAAGGGAATCCCTGACAGATGGCAGAGCGGACTTATGATGCACCCTGGGGACAAGAATCTCCACGACTGGTGCGAGCTTTATTTCGAAGGCTACGGTTGGGTGCCGGTGGACCAGAGTTTCGGCATCACCCCGTACGGAGGCTATTACTACCTCGGTGGAATCGACCCGTACCGCTTGGTCGTGAACAACGATTTCGGAAGGACTTTCTCCCCTGAAAAGAAATACCCTCGCAGCGACACGGTCGATTTCCAGAGGGGCGAAGTCGAATGGGACGGAGGCAACCTGTACTACAACCAGTGGAGTTACCGATTCGAGGTGGAGTATCTGTCTCCCAGCCTGCCTAAGTAGGTAAGTATGTCTATTTCGGTTCCCTTGTAGGGCAGCAACATTGTCATGCTGAACGAAGTGAAGCATCTGGTCTTAGACCATACCAGCCCCGAGATGGCTGAAACCGTCTCTGGCGGACGGATAGTGCCCCTTCCCGTCATTCCCGGCTTGACCGGGAATCCCGTCGGCCCCTGCAGTGCCTGACGTAAAAATAGGAAAAGATGGCAAGCCTACTATGAAAAGTTTAAATAATGTTTTGAAAAAGATCTCTGAACTATCAGGTAATCACGGTGATATTGAAGGAGCCTATATCAAAAGTGATGAGTTTAAAGAGATGAAACAGTATGCAAAAGAGCGTATTAAGGATAATGAAAATTCAGATAGGGAGGGTTATTCTTTCTTAAGTAACAACTGTGCTAACTTTGCTGAAGACGTAATAACTAAGGACAAAAGAATTAATAAACCATTTAGAATAATCAACAGTCCTTTAAATATTGTACGTAAATATCAAAATAAAAGTGATGCAACAGTTCGATATAACGCAAAGAGGCAAACAACTATAATTAAAGAAAGGAGCGAAAGATAATTCATATAGAAATAATTAATTCTATGGTTGTGAGAATGGGAAAACGAGTTGAAATAGTTATCGGCTCCATCTTCTTTATAACACTGGTATCTATCTTATTGATAGTGCAGCATCAGCCAAAGAAAAGACCGGAGAGTGTTCCCTCATCAGCAGTTTGGAAAGGTGGCCGTGACGGTGGCTTATGGTATGAATTGGTGAGCATTAAAGGAGACACTGTAAGATTTCGTTTCTATGAGGACTATGGTGGATTGTTAGTTGATGACAAGGCCTTTATCCCAGACAAAGGGGAGCGCCTATCGCTAACGAGTGAAGACTGGGCTGAATTTGTCGGTTTTTTCGATGGAGAAAATGTTTACCTTGAGCAGATTGTAAATAACAAGTATCTAAAACTAGTCCCAGTTTATAGTTTTTACTTACCTGATGAAGAGCCTTAAACTCTTATCAAGTAATTATTAATTATTTGCTTTGGCGGCGGCTGAAGAAGTCGCCGCCTTTGCTTTTCTCCTACAATATCCTTAACTTGCCGTGCGGAGTGACCGCTGCGGCAAGAGCCGGCGGAGATGCCATCACATCCAAAATATTGTCTGGAGATTACTCTCTGTTTCATAGGATGCTGATACGGTCCGGATAAACTTTGTTTCGAAGGAAGCCGGCTCGGTGACGCGCAATCTGGTGATTTCCAAAATATTCAGCTAATTCCGATGGTTCGCCGCTCGATTTTCAGGTGACGCGCAAAACTCTGAAAATCACCAAGATAAGCATTCGAGGAGGGGTCAAAATCGGTACCCCTCGAGCGACGATTCTGCTGATATTCAGGACTTTACAAGTCACCTGTCCTAACTACTTATTGTTTAACATCGGTAAACTTATATCAGGACCAGCCCCGAGATGGCTGAAACCGTCTCTGGCGGACGGATAGTGCACAACAATAAGGTCTGGACCTTGATTGGAGAAAAGGTACTTGTCGTTTTATTTAATGATTATTTACCATATCCAAAAATTATTAATAAATTTATAGCCGAAACGCGTAATTAATAACTAAAATGAAACAAATCATAGAATGTGTGCCCAATTTCAGCGAAGGGCGTGACAGGGTTGTCATCGACAAGATAGTAAAGGCAATTGCAGATGCAAGGGTGACAGTTGATGGGAAGGAAGAACGGGTCAAAGTCCTTGACGTAGATCCGGGAGAAGCCACCAACAGGACGGTGGTTACCTTTGTCGGAAGCCCCGAGGCAGTGCTCGAGGCAGCTTTCCAGGGCGTGAAATGCTCTATGGAAGTGATTGATATGCGCAAGCATCACGGAGCTCACCCCCGTTCCGGAGCCTGCGACGTGCTTCCGCTGGTCCCGGTAGCCGGAATCTCCCTTGAAGAGTGCGCCGAACTTGCAAGAGGTCTTGCAAAACGCATTTATGAAAGCCTGGGCATCCCTTGCTACTGCTATGAAGCGGCAGCGTTCAAGCCTGAAAGGAAGAACCTCGCCGTCTGCAGGGCCGGGGAATATGAAGCCCTGCCTGAGAAGATAGCCGATCCTGCCCGCAAGCCGGACTTCGGACCGGACAAGTACAACGAGACCGTCGCCAGGTGCGGCGCAATCAACGTGGGAGCCAGGAACTTCCTCGTGGCGGTAAACTACAACCTCAACACTACATCCACCCGCAGGGC